>NZ_JBEUEL010000041.1:0-22303 GCF_041725775.1 Pueribacillus sp. YX66
CGCGCTCGACTTGCATGTATTAGGCACGCCGCCAGCGTTCGTCCTGAGCCAGGATCAAACTCTCCGATGATGGACAGGAGGTAAAGGACCGACGTCTCTACGTTAGTCAACCTTCTGTATCCTTTGAACACCTCACGGTGTTATCTAGAGTTCGTGACTCATAAATTTAAATTTCAAAGCTTTTTCGCTTGGCGTTTTGTTTAGTTTTCAAAGAACGAGCTGATGACTTAAATAATCATCTTTGGTGCCTTGCCCCGAGAAAGCTTACTTCGTTTATAAGCTTGTAGACGCAAAGGCAAATCAGCTACTTAGTAGCCTTTTTCTTCCCCGCCACTCCAAATGGCGACTCTTTAATCATAACATATAAATAAAATAAAAACAAATGGTAACTTATGGTGGGCCTGAGTGGACTCGAACCACCGACCTCACGCTTATCAGGCGTGCGCTCTAACCAGCTGAGCTACAGGCCCATGATAGGCCATTAACTTACCATGATTTAAACAATTTAAATGGAGCGGGTGATGGGAATCGAACCCACGACCAGAGCTTGGAAGGCTCTTGTTTTACCACTAAACTACACCCGCAAATCGGGAAGACAGGATTCGAACCTGCGACCCCCTGGTCCCAAACCAGGTGCTCTACCAAACTGAGCCACTTCCCGGAATTAAACAGGATGTTCTGGCTTCTGTGTTCGTCACAGGACGTGACGGTAATTAACAGAAGATCTTTTATGATGGCGCGCCCGAGAGGAGTCGAACCCCTAACCTTTTGATCCGTAGTCAAACGCTCTATCCAATTGAGCTACGGGCGCTTAATGATGCGGTCGAGAAGACTCGAACTTCCACGGGGTCGCCCCCACTAGCCCCTCAAGCTAGCGCGTCTGCCATTCCGCCACGACCGCATAATATTTAAAATAAAAACTCGCTGTGAATTCACAGCAAACCATAGTTAAAAATATGGTGCGGGTGAAGGGACTTGAACCCCCACGTCAAAGACACTAGATCCTAAGTCTAGCGCGTCTGCCGATTCCGCCACACCCGCGCAATGAATAAAACTGGTGAGCCATACAGGATTCGAACCTGTGACCCTCTGATTAAAAGTCAGATGCTCTACCGACTGAGCTAATGGCTCGTATGAATGGCTGGGCTAGCTGGATTCGAACCAGCGCATCACGGAGTCAAAGTCCGTTGCCTTACCGCTTGGCTATAGCCCAACATGGCGGTCCCGACGGGATTCGAACCCGCGATCTCCTGCGTGACAGGCAGGCGTGGTAGGCCTCTACACTACGGGACCATTATGTAATTTCATTTATTCAATTGGTGACCCGTAGGGGATTCGAACCCCTGTTACCGCCGTGAAAGGGCGGTGTCTTAACCACTTGACCAACGGGCCATTTTGAAAACGCCATTTTGACGAGCTCCGGCATCTTATTCTGTCCTCTGTAATGGCGGAGAAGGAGGGATTCGAACCCTCGCGCCGCTTACACGACCTACTCCCTTAGCAGGGGAGCCCCTTACAGCCACTTGGGTACTTCTCCATGGCTCCACAGGCAGGATTCGAACCTGCGACCGATCGGTTAACAGCCGATAGCTCTACCACTGAGCTACTGTGGAATAATCTAAAGAAGTTTTCTCATCGTTGCTACGCTGTCTCTTCCTCTACTAGCTATTCCTTAAATAAATGCGTCGAGACAACTCGTCGTTCAATCGGAAGATGCTTCGCTCGTTACTGTGGAATAATCTAAAGAAGTTTTCTTATCGTTGCTACGCTGTCTATGCTCAGTTAGTTTCAAGCTTAGTTATTATCAGTGTAATATTAAAAAACATCGTATTATGAAACGATGAAAAACTATCTTGATTTTGCGGCGACATTTTATATAATATAACATCTAGAATTTGATGTCAATAACTTTTTGTTGATTCATTTTAATTAAAAAAATGAACTCTATACTGAACTTAAACCTTACTTATCATAGCACGCTTGTTCCAAATTCGTCAAGATGGGCAAGCTTTTTCAACACTTTTTCTTTCGTCTGAATTATATCGCAATAACCTAATTTTCTTTATTCAAATGTTTTTTTATATGTCTTATATTCATTTTTCATTCACAATTGTTGCAATTCATTCTTAAGATTTGTTGCAACTAATCTTCCAGAACATTTTCCACATACATACTTTTGTAAATCAATTTTTCGTTTCCGTAAATATAATTGCTGACATCTTTCACAGCGATAGCTGTATTTAACCGTCTCTTCTGTTCTCATTCCATCAATGGTTTTACAGTGTCTGGAGCCTCCTACTTTTTTTAGTAACTTTTTAAAATCTTGGTCGCGATGCCGATATCCTTTGTTTTGCAAATGGAGATGATAATGACACAGTTCGTGCTTTATAATACCAATCAACTCCTCTAATCCGTGTACTTTATATTGCTTCGGATTTATTTCTATATCGTGAGATTGCAGTAAATATCTACCACCTGTTGTACGAAGGCGATGATTAAAACGAGCTTGATGAAGAAATGGTCTTTTGAAAAATTGTTGTGAGATTTGTATTACGAGTGCTTGTAATTGCTCATCAGTCATCTCTTCTTCCTCCGTTCTTAAAAAAATAGTACACACTTGACAAACTTTCTCTACATATATAAGAGTAATACGATATGTATCAATAACAATAAAGGAGGACTATCTAATGCCTGTCTGGTTCCAAAATCAGCTAATGCGGGCATTCTTCCAAAAAGATCTCAATCAAATATTGATTTTAAACCAATTTTGGTATTATTATCTTCAGTGTATTCGTAAGAGTTCCAATACATTTATTGAAACATCAACGACTACATCCTCGAAATAAGTGCGACTAAAGTTCAGCAAAAAAACGCTGAACAAGTCTTCTGTATCTTCAGTGTATTCGTAAGAGTTGCAATACATTTATTGAAACATCAACGACTACATCCTCGAACGCTAACAACTAGGTCAGTTTCCTTGTCTACGATTACTTGGCCTAAATCACGTTCCAAAATGTTATCAGCATAGTGTCGTCTTATCGTTGTAAACCAGACCTTCCATTATAAACCACTTAGAGGAACAACTAGCACTTGCTTCGTGCTAGTTGTTCCGCTTTTAAACTAGCTGTTTAGCCGGTTCGATCATTGTTAGCGATATTCTTCCTCGCACGACATCGACGTCTTCTATCCAAACTGTAACGACGTCGCCTAGTTTCACAACATCGAGTGGATGTTTAATGTAGCGATTCGCCAGCTTTGAAATATGGACAAGTCCGTCTTGTTTCACCCCGATGTCTACGAATGCTCCAAAATCAACGACGTTTCGGATCGTTCCATCAAGCTGCATGCCTTTTTGTAAATCTTCCATCTTTAATACGTCTGAGCGTAATATTGGTTTCGGTACATCATCACGCGGATCTCGACCTGGACGAATGAGCGCATCAATAATATCACGTAATGTTGGTTCCCCAATATTTAGTTCGGCTGCCATTTCGCTAACTGACACTTGCTCTAGTTTTTCCTTTACATGTGAAGTACCAATTTCATGAAGACTAACTTGAACCGCTTGCAGTAACTGTTCAGCTTCCTCGTAGCTTTCAGGGTGAATCGGTGTTTGATCAAGCTTGTTCTCTCCATTTTGAATTCGCAAAAATCCGATACATTGCTCGTACGTTTTTGTGCCGAGTCGCGGTATCTCTTTTAACTGTTCTCTCGATGAAAACGAACCGAGCTCTTCACGTTTTTTCACAATATTTTTGGCTACGGTTTTTGTTAAGCCGGCTACGTATTGAAGCAAAGAAACTGATGCGGTATTGACATTGACTCCGACGCGATTAACGACCGTTTCAACGATAAACGTAAGCGAATCATTTAATTTTTTCTGTGCAACGTCATGCTGATATTGTCCAACCCCTACAGATTTGGGATCAATTTTAACGAGTTCTGCTAGCGGATCTTGGAGACGTCTAGCAATCGAGACCGCTGAGCGCTCTTCTGTTTGTAAATCCGGAAATTCTTCTCTTGCTAACTCCGAAGCTGAATACACGCTCGCGCCTGCTTCGTTAACGATAACATATTTGACCGGAAGTTTTTTCTCTTGAATCAGTTCTGCAATAAATTGCTCTGTTTCACGTGAAGCTGTTCCATTTCCAATCGCAATAATTTTTACGTTATGTTCGGCAATAAGTTTGCTCACAATTTCTTTTGCTTCCTTAATTTGCGCCCTCGGAGGCGTCGGATAAATGACGTTAATCGCAAGTACTTTTCCTGTTTCATCCACAGCGGCGAGCTTACAGCCCGTCCGATACGCAGGGTCGATTCCAAGTACTACGTTTCCTTTTAATGGCGGTTGCAGTAAAAGTTGCTTTAAATTTTCTGAAAAAATATGGATCGCTTGGTCTTCTGCTTTTTCTGTTAATTCTGAACGGATTTCTCTTTCAATGGACGGTTCAATTAACCGCTTATAGCTGTCTTCTATCGCCATTCGCAAATGTTCATCAGCAACGGTTTCTTTTGTAATGATTTCATTTTGTAAGTATGTAAAAATCTCCTCGATTGGGGACCCAATTTTGACTCTTAAAATACCTTCTTTTTCACCGCGGTTCATCGCAAGAACGCGATGGGGTACAATTTTCACAACCATTTCTTCGTATTCATAGTACATTTCATATGTCTTATTCTCGTCAAGGTCTTCATCTTTAACCGTTGTTTGCCACTTACCATTTTGAAACGTTTTCGCTCGAATCCATTTTCGGTAGTCAGCGTCATCCGAAATCCATTCGGCGATAATATCCCTTGCGCCTTGAAGGGCATCCTCACTCGTAGTTATTTCGTGTTCTTCCGAAAGATATTTTTCCGCTTCTTCAATAACATCACCGTCTGCAGGCAATGAGAACAACCATTCTGCTAACGGTTCAAGTCCTTTTTCTTTTGCAACTGTCGCTTTCGTCCGTCGTTTCTGCTTATACGGACGATATAAATCTTCTACTTCCTGCAATTTTGTACTCTGTTCAATCGTTTTTCGCAATTCATCAGTAAGTTTTCCTTGTTCATCAATGAGTCGGACGACTTCTTCCTTTCGTGTATCAAGATTCACTGCATACTGCCACTTTTCAAATATAGCTCGCAGCGCGACTTCATCTAATCCACCTGTTAATTCTTTTCGATACCTTGCGATAAATGGAACAGTATTTCCTTCATTTATTAAATGTAACGTCTGTTTAACTTGGGGTTGTTTTAATTGCAATTCTTTCGCAATCTGAGTGACGTGCATTTCATTTATTATTTCAGACATACCGTTTTTCCTCCTTCTCAATCAACTTAATTTTTATTTTAACAAACTGCTGCTATTAATCGCTAAAAATAGTTGAAAACATCCGCTTTTTAACAAAAAAAGACCTGAGTCCAGTTACTACCAGATTCAGACCTTCAAAAAAACCATTATTTCATAGTTTGAAGGATTATATCATTTTTCCAATGACATAGGTAACGTCATCTTTATTTTCAACTAAACGTTCTTTAATATAATGGACGGCATGTTCCGGAGATTTTAATCTTTTAAAAATATCTTTAGTTTTTGCATTTACTTTAAATCCATCTGAATACATAAGAAAAGAAATAGGTTTTTCAATGAATAAACGTTCCACACGGTACTTTTGAGGTTTTCCAGACAAGTAACCTGAATACGTGACGGGGCGGATGATATCTCCATTCTCATCATATAAAATGAGATCAATGTTACCGACACCACTAAATGAAAGTTCCATCGTCTCATAATTAATTTTAAATACTGTCATCACGACGCCACGCTTGCCGTTAAGAGATTGGTTCGCTTCTTCTAGCATCCGTTCTACAGATTGATCGTGCGTCTTTTTAATTGAAAAAATGGCGGCATCTGCCGATTCTTTCGCAAGCTCGCCACTACCTAACCCGTCCGCAATTGCACAAACGAAATATTTATCTGTCTCAAGTGTAATGTAACTATCACCATTATATTTATTGTCATCTTTTGCTCGCTGATAGGCTAATACTTGCATGTTTGTAAAATTATAAGTGTCAATCATTTACAAGGCCTCCGACGGTTCCATACGAATGGCTTTTCTTAATTTTTCAAGGGCTCGTCTCTGAAGTCTTGATACGTGCATTTGTGATATTCCTAGTACTTCACCAGTTTCCTTTTGACTTTTATGCTCAAAATACGTGTACTGAATGATCAATCGTTCCCGTTCGTTTAAAGCTTGTAATGCGTGTTTTAATAATAAAATACGATCTGTATGTTCGTAGCCTTTTTCTTCATAACCGACTAAATCAAGGAGCGTCACAGTACTGCCTTCATGATCAGCCTCAATAGCGCTGTCAACAGAAAGAGCTTGATAACTTTTCCCCATTTCCATCGTTTCTAAAACTTCTTCTTCAGTTACACCAAGGTGGCGAGCAATTTCTTGCACTTTCGGAGAGCGCTGTAGGTCATCTGTTAATTGTTCTGTTGCTTTGCGGATTTTTGGTCCAAGCTCCTTAATTCGTCTCGGAACGTGGACGCTCCACGTTTTGTCGCGGATAAATCGTTTAATTTCACCAACAATCGTAGGTACAGCAAATGCTTCAAAGCTTCGTTCATACGATGAATCAAAACGTTTTATTGCAGCTAATAAGCCAATCATACCAACTTGAACTAAATCATCGTCAGTCGATCTCCCTTTGGAAAATTTACTAGCTAACATTTTTACAAGTGGTGTGTATTCCGTGATCAATTTTGTTTGTAGTTCTTCATTACCAGGGTCTTTTTGCAAAGCATCTATCCATTCGTATACTTTGGGGTTATGTATGTGCGAATCATTACTTGACCCTGCTGACATCACTCCTCACCCCATCTCTTTTTAATAACTTTGTCATCTGTACGACGACTCCGCTATCATCGGAAATTTCTACTTTATCCATTAACGTTTTAATTAAAAATAAGCCTAATCCACCTTCATTCAATTGCTCTACCGCAACATTTGAGTTGACAGGTCCCATTTTTTCTTGAACTGCTTTTTGATCAAAGCTTTTCCCTTGATCGATGACAAATATTTCAAGCCGGTCGTCGTAAACGGCAAAGTTAAGCTTTGTTTTGCCTTCTTCTCCCTCATCATACGCATGAAAGACGACATTCGTACAAGCTTCAGTAACAGCGATTTTTATATCTTCAATTTCTTCGTAAGTGTAACCCATACGATTAGCAATACCCGAGACCGTTAAACGCACAACTCCTAAATATTCAGGCTTAGCAGGGACGATCATTTCAATATAATCTAAATTCACCGCGCTCCCCCCTTTACGTCGTCATGTTGAATCGTAATGATTTCATCTAGCCCAGTAATATCAAACAGACGACGTACACGCTCTGTCATATTTTTTAAAATTACTTCTGACTGATGTTTTTTTTCTGCTTTAATAGCCCCGACAAACACGCCAAGACCCGTACTATCCATATATGTAACATGAGACAAGTCTACGATGATTGTTTGTCCATTTTGTTCAACAAGTGGAATTAACTTTTTACGTAATTCAGGAGCTGTGTACGCATCAAGTTCCCCTGATACTTCTAAGTAATGTTTCGTTCCTTCGGAAACTTTTTTTACTTTCAAGTTCATCAGAAAATCCCCCCTCAATTTAACTAGTTATAAACTTATTCCCGATACTTACGTTCTTAAACTTGTCTTCTTAATATAATGAGCGTAACGTCATCTTTTAACTCAAAATTTTGCATCCGTACAAGTTCTTGGTACACTTCGTCAACAATTTGCTGAGCGGGAAGATGCTGATACTTGCGAATGAGATTAACGATTTCATGACGTTCAATAAATCGATCATTTAAACGACATTCAGTCACACCATCAGACAAGAGGATAATCATGTCGCCCATCTCTAGACTTGTCACGTAATCATTATACTTCGTATCTTTTTTTACGCCGAGTACGAGACCTTTAGCAGTAAGTTCTTCAAATTTATTTGTTTTTTGCCGATATATAAATCCTCTCTCATGTCCTGCACTTGCGTAAAAAAAATGATTTTGGTTCAGATCGTATAACCCGTAAAACATCGTAATAAACATACTATCATCGATGTTTCGTTCTACAACGCGATTTAAATTTTCCAAAACAGCACTCGGTTTCATCGTTGCTACCGATAAACTATCCATCGCATAACGAATCATAGACATGCATAATGTTGCCGGAATTCCTTTTCCAATCACATCCGCAACCGTCATTGAAACAAAACCGCTCTCATCGTAAACAAAATGGTAATAGTCCCCATTTAATTGTGATGCCGGCTTGCTTATCGCACCAATATCTAAGGATACAATAGTTGGTACTCCTTTAGAAAGCAAGCGTTGTTGCATACGTGCAGCTAATTCAATTTCCATATTTAATTGCTGCTGTTTATCTTTCAGGCTTTGATGTTCGCGGTATGCAATACCATAATCCATCATGACTTCTAGTAAAAATTTAAACGAACGTTTCATTTCTGTGTTGAGATTTGGATATAATTCCAAAAGTGATTTCACATGCAAATTCACAACTTCTTCTGGTGACACACCCTCTTCGATAAGTTGACGACTAAATTGTTGTCCCCGGTACAATGACTGTTCATCGTTTACTTTTATATATTTGTCTAAAATTTTTTGGTATATTTTTTGATTCTTTACTTTTTTCACTTTCCGGGTTCACCTCCTGATTATCTCAAACACAGAAGGAAAGTTTTTGTTATCTTAGCCACTTTGATGCAATAATCTCAGTTCCCTTATTTTCTTTCGATTGAATCATAAAGTCGTCCATTAATCGTTTAACTCCTGGCAACCCTGCACCAAGCCCGCCTGACGTGGAATATCCATCTTCCATTGCCGTACGAATGTCTTTAATACCCGGTCCGTTATCTTTCGCAGTTATTTTTAAGCCTTTCTTAATCCCATCGTATATCGGTTCAATCATAATTTCACCCGTATTTGCATATAAAAAAATGTTTCTCGCTAACTCAGAAACCGTCGTTGTTATCCGTGCTTGGTCAACAATTCCAAATCCAAGTTCTTTCGCTAAATTTCGACCTTGTTGCCGAGCTTTTACAATATCCCATTCGTTATTTATTTTTATACAGGATTTGTTTGCCATAGCTATTCCTCCAAATCCTGCTCAAGTTTCGCTAACCCTTGTTCTAAATCTAACGCTGTCGGCACATCTTTCAAAACGATACCGAGATCAATTAACGTAATCGCAACAGCTGGCTGAATGCCAGTCAAAACAACTTTTGCACCCATTAAATTCGACATATCGACAACTTCTCCTAGCACCTTGGCGATAAAAGAATCAATCATTTCAACAGACGTTAAATCAATGACAACCCCTTTTGCATCTGTTTCATGAATTTTATTCAATAAATCCTCTTGAAATTGAAGGGCAGTTTGATCATCGAGTTCAACTTGAATTGAGATTAATAAAAAGTCCTTTAATTTCAATATTGGAATGCGCATCATACTCTCTCCTTTACAACTCAACGATTTGTCGATTCGTCATTTTGAGCGCAGTTTGAATTCCATTGTAAAGTGTATTTTTCGTAGGAAATTGTTTTAGATCAATACCGAGGTTTACAATTGTTTGAGCAATTTCAGGTCGGATTCCAACGAGAATACATGAAGCTCCAATTAGACGAACAGCTTCAGCGGCTTGAATAATGTGGTGTGCAACCATCGTATCTACGACCGGGACACCCGTAATGTCAATCAGCACAACTTGAGCCCGATGGTTAATCACACCTTGTAATAAATTTTCCATAATTAATTTTGCGCGTTCCGTATCAATCGTTCCGATGAGTGGCATGACAGAAATATGTTTAAAAACAGGAATAAGAGGTGCTGTCAATTCTTTCAATGCTACTTTTTGCAACGTCACCGTATGTTCCCAATTCGTTGCAGTTGCATCAATAAGTTTATTCATTAGCGGGTCGATCCAACGGTCCACTTGTTGATACAAATCAATCGCTCGTTCATTCACCGAAACGTTTTCGAACAAAACGTCGAGCAATGTCCTACGGAACGTCTGTAACCCTTGAGTAATATAGCTTAAATCCCAACCAATTTTTATAATTTGTTCGGCAAATTGAATCACTTTATTGTTCGATTCGTCATATTCTTCAGAAATATGTGCATACATTAAATCTAAGAAGCTTTGATTTGTTTGCAAAAACAAATCATGATCTTCAATTTGATGCTTCGCTGCGTGAATTTTTATATGTTCTATCCATTGATTGTTAATATCTTGTTTGTGCTCTTCGATGATTTCTACAATCACTTTATCCAACTTAGTTCCTCCCCCCTATTCGAACATTCACTCCAAACATTATATAAAAAAAGTTTGGTACCTAATAGGTCATTTCGAACTAGCTACGGGAAAATACGTATTTACCTCAAAGGAAAAAGCCTCACTTATCAAAACAAGATAAAAAGCTGCTCTTCCCCTGTAGCAGCTTCGTTTTACAATTATGAAGTTAAAAATCTACGAGTCCGAGACTAATTTGCAATGCTTCATCAACCCGACTCATCATACTTTCATCTAAATTTGTAATTTTATCCGTTAACCTTTGTTTATCTATCGTGCGGACTTGCTCAAGCAAAATAACCGAATTGCGATCAAAATTATACTTTTCAGCATCGATTTCAACGTGTGTCGGTAATTTTGCTTTTTGAATTTGCGCTGTAATCGCTGCGACAATGACAGTTGGGCTAAACCGGTTCCCAATATCATTTTGAATGATTAGGACAGGCCTAACTCCGCCTTGCTCTGAGCCTACCACAGGAGAAAGGTCAGCAAAGTAAACGTCGCCACGTTTCACCATCAAATGATTACACCCCGCTTACTAAGCGGTCTAGGGTATCATCAGCTTCCTCCTCAGCAAGAAAAGCTTCCGTCGCAATGTGTAAATTTATTTTTGCCATTTCCATATAACCTTGGCGCATCGCTTCCCGTATATGGCGCTTTTTACGTTCACGAAGATACATTTTCGTCGCTTGAGAAATAAATTCATCGAGAGCTAGTTTTTCTTGTTGAATTACCCCGTCCACCTCACTCAACAGTTGCTGTGACATTGTAATTTCAATTTTTCTGACGTTCGCTTCACTCAAAACGAGCCACCTCCAGCTAACAGATACCATGCCTTTGTGATAATTATCCACCATAAATACTAACATTTCAAATCTTCATTTGCAAAACAAGTTTAGACTCTTCGCCTTACTAGGTTCTCCAACTTTCATCAAGATCCTTCTAAAATTTTAAATGAATTTAAAATTAAATTCCGCACCGAGACTTTTTGCTTATTTTCCATATAGACGCGAGGTATTCTTGCTGTTAAATTACAAGGAATTTCGTAATTAATCGTCTCAAGCTTTGTAGCAATTTCATCTATCGTAATTTTGTTACTACCTTGTTCTCCAATCAAGGTTACTTTCGTTCCAATCGGCAGTTTCTTCGGCAACCGAACCATACATTGATCCATACAAATTCGACCGACAATCGGGGCATATTCCCCTTTAATTAGCACTCGCCCCTCTGTCGCAAGCCGACGAATCCATCCGTCAGCGTATCCAATCGGAACTGTTCCGATCCACTCTCTTTCTTTCACTGTATAAGTCGCACCATAGCTTATCGTGTCACCGGGCATTAGCTCTTTCACATGAACGAGTTGACTATGGAGAGAGAAAGCTGGCTTTAATTCAAAAGGGGGATCAATATCATCAGACGGTTTTAAACCATACATTGAAATGCCTAATCGAATGAAAGAGTAACTATCGTTCGGAAGCCGCGTTGCTCCCGCACTGTTACTAATATGAATGGCACTAGGATATACGCCTCTCTCCCTTAACCAAGTAAGCCAATGACGGAATCGTTCTTGTTGCGTATGAAAAAATTGACTGTTCATATCATCTGCAGTTGCAAAATGTGTATATACGCCTTCAAGTTTTAATGATTTATGTTTGTTTAAAATATCTAAAATGGCTTCAGCTTCTCGTTTATTACGCAGGCCTAGTCTACTCATCCCCGTATCAAATTTTAAATGAAGGTTAAGCTTAGTTATATTTGTTTCTAACACTTTCTCTAGCCATTCTTTTTGAAAAAACGTGAGAGCAACATTATATTTTTCAGCTAGAGAGGCATCAGAAGGACGAACCCAGCCCATAACGAGAATTGGCGCTGTTATGCCTGCCATCCGTAACTGAATGGCTTCATCTAGTAAGGCAACAGCTAAATAATCAGCACCTGCTTCTAAAGCGACCGATGCGACTTCAACCGCTCCATGTCCGTATGCATTCGCTTTAACAACTGCCATGACTTTCGTTTCTTTGTGAAGATGATGTCTGAATGCTGTGACATTTTCTCGTATCGCATCAAGGTCAACCTCTGCCCACGTATCGCGGTAGAACGGTTGAGTTTCCAAAATAAACCCTCCAATTAAATGCCTCGATTATTTACCTTCTCTATCTTACCCTATTTATTATACGAGAAAAAGAGTGAAATCAAGGTGAGGGTATAAAACATAAAATTGTAACAAAATTTCACTAAGCCGCGTGTTAAAAGTATAAAAACGTCTAAAGACTTCGATTACTGTAACAGAATTAACAGATAAACAATGCAATCTTAGTGCAACGTCACACTTCCAACGCGATGTCATGAATCGTCGCAATTCAGGCTCAAATCTTTATAAAAAGTTAGCAACTTAGACAAATTTCAAACTTCTATGATTTAAGTACACGCCTGCTTATAAATACAGTTCACCTTGCATAAGAAGTGTACAACATTAATTCTACTCATCGGCAACGTGGAAAAAATGGACACGGTCCAATAATCTTTCTATCGTTCGCTAAAACGAAAAAGGCCCAGCAAGTGCGTAAACTGCCTCACGTGAGCCTTCTTGTTTATTTTGACGCAACCCCCTGAACAGAACGAGCAACTGCCACCATTTCTTCTTCATCTAAATCTTTTGATGCTAGAAGAAAATCCATTCCATTATACGTCCATGAAATCGTATCGCCTGTTTTAATTCCAATGACGAATCCGAGATCAACAGGCTCACCACTGACAAAGTGGACTGGCGCACTCGCTTCTACTGCAACATCCGCTTTCTTCTGAATGAGAGTAAACGATTCGTCCTCACCTGTATACGTCAAAACGAGCTGTTTTTCTCCGTCTCGTGTTACTTCTTTTTCATCTGAAAGATTAGTCCCTGCTGTATATTCAGGATAAAGTGGACTTGTTTCAACTTGCTCGATTTCAGCCATTGTCGGAACTTCGAGCTTAGCACTTGTCATGTTTCGGTCCATATCAAATGCATCGTCGTCAAAATCAGCATCAAACTCAACCTTATCAAAGTCCGCCGTAACGAGAACGTTCATGTCTTGATCCATCACTTTGATTTGCTTCGGTTCTAGCTTCTTTTTCGTAAACGTAATTTCCTGTTCAAACAAATTTTTATTTTGATAATTTGTTTTCGTTTTAAATACATATGCATCATCTTTTGCTTTAAATGATCGTTCACCATCATTTAACACATCGTTAACGAGCGATTCGTATAAGTAAATTTGACTGTTATTTTCTGGCCAATCGCTTTGAAAACGGAAACTTTTATTTAACGCTGGAGTTAAAACGAAAACACCTTCGTCATTCCGTAAAATGATTTGACTCTGTTCATTGTTATCATTTTCAATTTTTATTCGATAATAGCTTGGTTTTTTATGCCAAATCTCTACATCGTATAATTGAGGCTCGTCACCACTTTCAAACGTCATTTTTGCCGTCATTTTATAACTTTGCATTTTTTCGGTTTTTTCACTTAATGCCTCTAAAACGTCTTCTTGACTTTTTGATCCACAGCCTACAAGTAAAGTGGCAAAAATGAACGTACTCACAATTGTCACAATCGTTTTCTTCATTGGTTTCACTCCCTTGTCTCAATTCAAAATACAAAGGAGGGATGACAACGATATCATAACGAATGTTGAGTAATCAACCGGTAAACGTGGGGTAACGCATGAATTAAATCTGATGCAATGACATCAATGGAAGAGTGCTTAGCTGCAACAAGTTCATCTGCAACGCGTCCATGAACAAAAACTGCGTTACTAATGGCGGCTTGAAGTGATGAATGTTGCATGATGAGCGAGAGCATTATACCTGTTAATACGTCGCCTGAACCACCTTTTGCAAGCGAAGCATTTCCTGTCGGATTAATATATTGATCACCTGAAGGTGTCGTACAAATCGTAAACGGTCCTTTTAGAACAACGTAACAACTATACGTCATTGCGAACTTACGGCTTAGTTGAAAGCGGTTCGTATTCACTTCTTTAGGAGAAATTCCGAGAAGCCGCGCCATTTCTCCTTCATGTGGCGTTACAATTGTCGGTGCTGTTCTCGCTTTCAATCGGTCTACCATTCCGGCAAGATGATAGAGACCATCAGCATCGATAAGAAGCGGGACATCTTTTTCGAGCAATTGTTTTATAATGTTGCGGCTTCCTTCATTTCGACCCATACCCGGTCCAACTGCAATCGCTTCAATCTGCATATCATCAGCCTGTTGAAGTTCTCCGCTAAATTGTCCATCCTTTGAAGCACATGGAAGATACATCGCTTCAATCACTTCACTTGCTACAGGTATACTCACATCTTCAGGAATCGCAATCGTTAATAATCCACTTCCACTTCTAAGCGCTGCCTTCGCTGACATCACAATCGCTCCGCTCATTGTTTTCGAACCACCAATAAGCAAACCTTTACCGTGATCGCCTTTATGAGCGGTTGGACTTCGTTCCGGAAACGTTCGCATAACCTTTTCAGCTGTCCAGACGTAACGTTTTTCATTTACACGTTCGCTTATGAGAGGTGGGATGCCGATATTAACGACATGAACTTCACCATAATAATGACGACTCGGATACGTGAACGCACTTATTTTCGGATGATGGATGGCGATCGTTTCATCTGCTCGGATCGCTTCAGTAAAATGTCCGCCGTTAGCAAGGATTCCACTCGGTAAATCGATAGCGATAATATATTTGTTTTTTTCAGCATTGATAAGTGAGATCATTTCTTTATACGGTGATCTCAATGGATCTTTCATTCCGATACCGAGTAGCGTATCAATTACGTGTGTACAATTCGCAAGGGCGGATTGAAATGCTTTTAAGCCTTTTTCAATGATACTATTTACTTCATAGCCGGAACGTTCATAGACGTGCATCGCTTTTTCAGCATCACCTGTTATATCTTCTTTTTTAACCGCAAGCCAAACATCCGTCACGTAACCATAACTTTTTAACATACGTGCAATGACAAAACCGTCTCCTCCATTGTTACCTTTTCCAATCACAACTAAAATTCGATCGTTTTTTTTAGACAGACGGCTTATGAGCTTAGCTGTTACCGCCTGCCCAGCATTCTCCATCAACATTTCACCATGCAACCCCAATTGCATTGCTTCACGGTCAATCGCATACATTTCATTTTTCGTTACGACTTGCACAAACTTCCCTCCTAGTCGCATTAAAAATATATGAGACAACTTCTGCCAATATGCTGACTAGCATGACAAGCTTTCCTTAAAAGAAGATTTTCGGTCGCGATTCCCTCTGCTAATCGTTAGCATCTGCTCTCTTGCATGCTCGCTTATGAATGGATCTCCGTAATAATCACTTGTGCAGCAGCTATTTCTTTCGTATGTGTAATCGTAATATGTATTTGTTCATCATCCGATGTGGAAGCGATGATCGGTCTCCCGTTTTTACTTTTAACATCAATCTGTTGCCAACTTAGCTTTCCGATTCCAGTCCCTCGCGCTTTCGCATACGCTTCTTTCGCCGCAAACCTTCCCGCTAAAAATTCAATTTGGCGCTTCCCCGTCAACTGTTCAAATTGTCTTTTTTCACCAGGTGTTAAAATACGGTCCACAAATTTTTTGTTTTTTAACATCGCTTTTTCGATTCGCTTAATTTCAATTAAATCAAGGCCAATCCCTATAATCATAGAAGATTACCTCTCCTTCTATTTCATTGCGAGTCCTCATATTGTGTAATGATAGCATTGCACGCTCATTTGTAAATAATCTAGATAACAATTTAATAATGATCCAATTTTTCTAAACCCCATTGGCTTTATATGGAGAAGCAGGCATGATATTTTGTGCGAGGTGTGAAACCCTTGGGTAACCAAAAGCCATGCCCATAGAGACTCCATAGCCTGTGCAGATTCAAATAATAATCGTCTAATCTAGTGTGCTGCATCAAATTCAGATCGTTCAATTTTAATTGCGAAGTAGATCCTTTTTTATTTGCGAAATACAATCGTTTCTGATTTTTCTCGTTTGTGTTACGATATGAACAAACTGTTCTGCTAAAGAAGGGTGATTCCCAATGTTTATTCGACATGAATCGTTGCGTTCCTTTTTAAAATTGTACCCGATTGTCTCCATTCTCATCGTCATCCACCTTATTTTATTTCTCATCATTCATCTGTTTCCAGGTGGCGAATTTGTATTATATTGGGGTGTCGGACAAAACGGATTGATTGCACAAGGCGAGTATTGGCGCGTCATTACACCTATTTTCTTGCACGCTTCGTTTGCTCATATGCTGTTTAACTCTTTTTCACTCTATTTATTCGGTCCTGCCCTTGAGCAAATGCTCGGTAAAGGTAAATTTATCATTAGTTACTTAGTGATGGGTATCATTCCAAATATTTTTACCTTTTTTATGGAAGATGCCTTTTTCACGCAGCTTGGTGCCTCTGGTGCGATCTACGGACTGTTCGGGATCTATCTATATATGGTCATGTTTCGTAAAGATTTAATTGACCGAGGGAGTGCTCAAATTGTTACAACAATTTTGATTATCGGTCTCGTTATGACATTCGTTATGCCGAATATAAACATTCTCGCTCATTTATTCGGGTTTATTAGCGGACTAGCAATTTCTCCAATCATTTTAAGGCGGGCAAAACCGTATACGATGCATATCGAAGTCCAGCACCGTGTTGAACATGATAAACCAACGTTTAAACCAAATCGATGGGAGCAAAGAAATGCAAACCGAAATACAATCCAAAAAGTGATTTGGGGATTGTTTATCATTTTCGTTATCGCTGGTATTCTCGTCTATTTACGCTAATCTTTTTCGCGACCGCAGCTGATGAAACAACTCATCAGCTTTTTTTTCGTCCATATCCGCAACCGTATATGTATTTCCGAACAAACCGCCTAATACCGAAATTTGAAAACTAACGAGTTGCTTGCGCTTTTGAAACAGTGATTGTGTATATTCGAACGCTTGTATCCGCTTTTTTAACGTAAATACAGTCGTTCGCTTCAATCTTCGAAACTGGACTGCTACAAGCTCATTTGTTAAAAACCAGCCAGCATCTTTATGCTTTAACACGCCGAAGAAGATTCCAATAATGATCAGTGCAATCGTCGGAATCGCGTATTGTATAGGTATAAACCAAAAAGCCACACAAACGAGTAGAACGAAAAACCACGTATTTCGAAAGACGTACCGTCTTCGGGATCGCTTTGGTACAGTTTGAAATGAAACGTCTTCCGCAAATGTCGGCAATACGTTTTTCAAAAATGGGTACACTTCATTTTTTTTAATTAACGGGTGAATAAGCGTTGACTGGTCTTGATCTTGTCCACTATCGCCAGCCACTTCTATTGATAACGTTGCATATCGAAATGGTTGGCGTAACAAGCCTTCGTCAATTCGAACCGCCTGTACTTTATTTATCGGAACAGTTAGTTGTCGCTTTTCAAGCAAGCCTCTTTCAATAATAATTTCATTTCGCTTCTTTTTTAATGTAAATCCACCGAATCGCAGTAGCGTACTCATCATTGATACAATCCACGCTACAAAAGCGATGACGAAAATGATAACCGAAATGAAAACGATGCTTGATGATATCAGCATACCATAAATATTTTCATAAAATTGTTCTGGAAGAAACTCACCAATTTGTGAAAAAACGGCTGCAATGAACGAAAATAAAACACCGAATCCACCTGAAGTTGAAGCAACGATCAGCAGTGCTTTTTTCGAAAGTTTACTTTCATATTCAACCTCTTCGAGCAGTTTTGCTTCCGTTTGTTCTTCTGAAACATCTTCTTGTTTTCGTATCCATTCTCTTAGTGCCTCGCCTTTTTTCTTCGTAAGTGCAGACAACTGCGCCTCAGCCTCAATACTTCCACCTGCTGTTTCAATTTGAAGCTTTACTAACCCGAAAAGGCGGTGAATCACCCCTTGAGTAACGTGAATCGATTGAATACGTTCAAACGGAATAAACCGCTGTTTTCGAACGAAAAGCCCGTACTCTATGCGAATTTCACGATCTGCTACGACATAATAAAAACGAAACCAACGAAAAAGGCTCGAAACGACTGTAAAAAAAAGAATCGCACAAATTCCTATTAAATTCCACCATTCAAATGAACCGCTTCTTAATGCGGTGATGACTAAAAACAACAATGGAACGAACATCTCTCTTAAGGAGGATAAAACGTTCATAACGATAAACGCGGGGTGAAGACGATTTCGGTTAGACATCATCTTCCACCACCATCGCAAACTGGGAGATCTTTGCTCGCAACTCGTCAGCGACTTCATTTGACAAAGCTGGAATTTCATGTTGTGTGGCAGCAGTCGAAATCGTAACGGTCGCCAATCCATAATGACGATATAATGGACCATCTTGAGTATCAACATGTTGGACACGAATCATCGGGATAACCGTACGCGTACGAACAAATATCCCACGGTATAAATCAATTTCTTCTTCTGTCACTTCATAACGCCAATAACGAAAGCGCAATGTAGGAATAAGAAAAATTTTATAAAGAGCATAAACAATAATAAGAACAAAAAGTAAAATGAATCCCCATTTTGGTGGCGTAGGGATAAACGAAATAAGCGAAGACAAAATGAAATAGGTTAACACGAGAACTGCAAAAACCAAACTGTTGACTATCCCATTTATTCTCCACACTGTAACTGCTTTCGGATCAAGCGTTTCTTTCGGAAAAGCACGCATGTTGTTCCACCTCAATCTATGTATGTATCTTTAGTAAGTATAATGTATCTTTTTGTCGCTCACAATTGAGAAAGAAATCGAGCAAAACAATATCTCAAAGAAGATTCTCGTTTATCCGTATCACACGTTGAAGACACTTTCATCGGTCTCATCTAGGTATCTCGTGAGTACGTTACGAACCTGAAACCTCTTTTATATAAAAACTTTAAAAATTAGATCAATTTTTTTCATCGTATCTTTCTTCATAAGAGGCTCTCTCCTTTTGTTGTTCTGTCTTATTCTTCATAATTTTGGAATACCTCCCGCACACTCTTTCCACAGAATCATGTAAGCTGTGCTTTGTTTTATACAGAAACAATCGAAAAAGACATTGATCATAGTTTTAAGCTGCAAAAAAAGAAAGCCTCAAAGGCAAATTCCTTCAAGGCTTTTCATAGAGTATGAGTCTTTTAGAGTATCAGTTTTTATTAGAATTGTTCAGCTTCTGTTGAACCAGCAAGTGCAGTTGTTGAAGCTGTACCACCAGAAATAACTTCTGCAACTTCATCGAAATAACCTGTTCCAACTTCACGTTGGTGACGAGTTGCTTCGTAGCCATATTTTTCATTATCAAATTCACGCTGTTGAAGCTCTGAGTAAGCACCCATTCCACGTTGGCTATAGCCTTTTGCGAGCTCGAACATTGAGTTGTTCAAGGAATGGAAACCTGCAAGTGTTACGAATTGGAACTTGTAGCCCATTTTTGCAATTTCTTCCTGGAATGTTTCAATTTCCTGATCGCTTAATTTCGCTTTCCAGTTAAATGATGGTGAGCAATTATAAGCAAGCAATTGATCTGGATATTTCTCATGAATTGCTTCAGCAAAACGACGAGCTTCTTCAAGGTCTGGTTCAGCCGTTTCACACCAGATAAGGTCAGCATATGGCGCATAAGCAAGACCACGTGCAATCGCTTGGTCAAGACCAGCATTCGTACGGTAGAATCCTTCTTCTGTACGCTCGCCTTCGCGAATAAACGCATGATCGTACTCATCAGCATCGCTCGTAATTAAGTCAGCGGCGTTCGCATCTGTACGAGCCATAATAATCGTTGGAACACCCATAACATCTGAAGCAAGACGAGCGGCAATTAAGTTTTGGATCGCACTCTTCGTTGGAATTAAAACTTTTCCGCCTAAGTGTCCGCATTTTTTCTCAGAAGCTAATTGGTCTTCAAAGTGAACACCTGCAGCACCAGCTTCAATCATTGCTTTCATTAATTCAAATACATTCAAACGTCCACCGAAACCAGCTTCCGCATCGGCAACGATAGGAGCAAACCAATGACGGTCATGTTTACCTTCCATATGTTCAATTTGATCCGCACGTTGTAATGCATTGTTAATGCGCCTTACAACTTGTGGAACAGAGTTTACAGGATACAAGCTTTGGTCAGGGTACATTTCACCGGCAAGGTTCGCATCAGCAGCAACTTGCCATCCACTTAAGTAGATTGCTTTCAAACCAGCTTTTACTTGCTGAACTGCTTGGTTACCAGTTAAAGCACCAAGTGAACGAACAAAAGGTTCATTGTTAATTAAATCCCACAAACGCTCTGAACCCATTCTTGCAAGCGTGTATTCAATTTGGATTGAACCTCTTAATCTCAAAACATCTTCCGCTGAATAAGGACGCTTAATCCCTTTCCATCGTTCATCATTTGCCCAGCTTTCTTCCAATGCTTTTACTTCTTTCGGATCAATTGCCATTACTTCCACTCCCATTCTAGTATTTTTGAAGGCATAAAGTATGAATCACCTTCTGTTATAATACAATTTTTACTTTACTGCCATTATAGTATAACAGATTGTTTGTGACGTCAATACCTTTTTTAGAAAATTTTTCTGATTATAAAAAAACTCAAGTTTAATGAAATCTTAACGATATATAAATTGGGGGGTAAAAATAATGAAACATCTACGAACGAAACTGTTACTTAATTCTCTTTTTATTTTGTTATTATTAGCTGTCATCGGAGGAGTCACAATTTATAACAATCACAAAGCGAATAACACGGTCGATCAAATGATGACTCGTGATTTGCAACTGCTTATTGCAGGCGAAAAATTAAATTACAATATTGCCGAACGGATCGCTGCTGCAAGAGGATATATTTTATATGGAGCAACTGATTTTAAATACCAATATATTGGGTATTCAGCTGATAGCCTTAATCTAGAGGAACATGTTTTATCTATTAACAATGATAAAACGATAGCACAATTAATTGAGGATAGTCGTGAATGGTCTTCAATTATCGAAGATGAAGTTTTTCCAGTTATGGATAGTGGAGACTCTGACAAAGCGATTGCATTACTTAGACAAAATGCTGAACCAAAAGCGATTGAGTTAATGGAAGGATTTAAACGGATTTCACAAGAGCACGAATCAGAAATTACAGAAAAGAGTAATCAAATGATTGCTAGCAACAGTAATATAGAGACTATCATTCTCATTATTTTGATTGCATCACTCGTTCTCGGAATGACAACAACATCTATCGCATCTAAGGTTATCGTAAGACCTATTAAACAGGTCGTTAATAGGGTAGAACAGATTTCACAAGGTGACTTAAGCGGCAACCTTCTAAACACAAGGTTAAAAGACGAAGTTGGTTCACTCGTACATTCTACCAATGCCATGATGAAAAATTTACGAACACTCGTCACAAAAACGAACCAATCATCAGAACAAATTGCTGCTTCAGCAGAAGAATTAACGGCAAGTGCTGAACAAACATCAAATGCAACAGAACAAATCGCTGCTTCATCCGAACAAATGGCAGCGAATGCCGAAACACAATTAACGAGCGTTAATGAAACCGCTGTAACCATTAACCAAATTTCTGCGGGCATCCAGCAAATTGCCGCCAACAGTGAATCCGTTTCGGAACTTGCAGGAGAAGCGTCACGCTCTGCTCGAGATGGGGTCGGAACAGTAAATGAAGTTGTCGAACAAATGCAAGTCATTGAATCTACGGTGAAAGATACGTCAACGGTCATTGAAACACTCGGGGAGCGTTCAAATGAAATCGGAAACATCGTCACGATGATTACGGATATATCAGATCAAACGAGCTTGCTAGCCTTGAATGCTGCGATTGAAGCAGCGCGAGCAGGAGATGCGGGAAGAGGCTTTGCCGTCGTAGCTGATGAAGTCCGAAAACT
>NZ_JBEUEL010000042.1:0-19775 GCF_041725775.1 Pueribacillus sp. YX66
TTTTATGATAGAGTGCCTTCTCTTTTTTGGCTAGTAAATAAGGTGAAAATATCCCCCGAGTAAAATATTACACATATGATTTGAAAAATCAAATCGCCTTTATCACTGAAGGAAAAGATGATGCTCTTCAATCTGTTGGAATTCAAAATATAGGTCAGACGTTACGTAAAGCCCAGTTAGCTTTTAATCAGTGGCTTAAGCAATCTGAAAAGATGCGAACAACTGAATCCCTGTTAAATATGTTGAACTTTGATTACTTTAAGCTTTTAGATGCTTTAACGATTGCACGGTCACGTAAGCATTTAGAGAAATATTACGATATAAAAGAAATAGGTTCATTTCCGAAACGCTTAAAACCTAGCAATCAATATGAGGATATTGATCGGTTAAATGAATTTCCTTCCATACAAGAAGTAAATAAGTTAATCAATCGATTAAACTTGAGCGCATATTCTCCGCTTAAATATATATTGCCAGAAAAGCAGCATGAATACAGCAAAAAATATGATCGCCGATTAAAAGGGGGTTCAGTTTTTAAGCAAATTGACCGTGAACGTAGCCTTGTTCACCTTATGCGTGTGAACTTATTAAAGCGAATGGAAAGTTCCATTTATGCTTTTGGTATGACGATTGCCTCGTTGTTAAAACGAATTGATCATCTTTTAGAACAGATAAAAAGGTTTGAGCAATATGGATCTCCTGAATTAAACATGAATGAAATGGATGTTGAAGATGAAGACATTGAAAATTTAGTCATTGGTTCAAAAGTTAAAGTACTCATTCAAGATGTCGATCGAATTAAATGGAAACAAGACTTAGAAGAGGATAAAGAAAAACTAGAAAAATTACTTATCGAAGCGTATAAAGTTCAGCCAGAACGAGATGCAAAACTGTCTCGACTAAAAACGATCATTTCAAACAAGATCAAGAATCCAATTAACGATAACAATAAAAAAGTAATCATTTTCACAGCTTTTGCTGATACGGCGAAGTATATTTATCGTGAACTTTCTGAATGGATATGGTCAAAGTATAAGCTACACTCTGCATTAATAACAGGTTCTGATAAAAATGAAACAACATTAAGTGAATCAAGGAAAAATTTAAACGCTATTTTAACGAACTTTTCTCCGAACTCAAAGGAACGGGAAGAAACAGATCCTAACATTACAGAAGAGATTGATATATTAATTGCTACAGATTGTATATCTGAAGGCCAAAATCTCCAAGATTGTGATTACTTAATCAATTATGATATACATTGGAACCCTGTACGAATTATACAGCGGTTTGGCCGGATCGATCGACTTGGTTCAAAAAACAAAGTGATTCAGCTCGTAAATTTTTGGCCGAACATGGATTTGGAAGAATATATTAATTTAGAATCACGTGTAAGTGGTCGAATGGTTTTGCTTGATATATCTGCTACAGGAGAAGAAAATGTTATTGACCACGATGAAACGAAGAAAATGAATGACTTGGAATATCGTGCAAAACAATTAAAGAAACTTCAAGAGGAAGTCGTGGATCTAGAAGACATAGCAGGTGGAATATCAATTACAGATTTAACATTAAACGATTTTAAAATGGATTTAATCGAATATATGAACAACGATGAACATAAAGAAGAGTTGGAATCAGCTCCACTAGGTTTACATGCAATTGCTTCATTAAAAAAAGCAAATCAGCTTGAAGCGAAAAAAGGGGTTATATTTTGTTTGAAGCAACGAGATGAGAACGTAAAAGTGAGAGAAACAAGTTCTATTTTCCCGCATTATCTTATTTATTTAACTATGGAAGGGGAAATATTGTTCGGTCTAGCAAAGACTAAACAAGTTCTAGATCTTTACCGAAAACTAGCATATCGTCAAACCGAATTAGAACATGAATTGATTTTACAATTTTTACAAGAAACAAAAGAGATGTCGCATATGACAGAATATGAAGATTTATTTGTTTCAGCAGTTGAATCCATTATTGGGGTTGTAGAAGAAAAAGGAATCGAATCATTATTTGAATTTGGAAAATCTACTTTTATCGAAGATGTAAACACCTCTTCAGATAATTTTGAGCTCGTTTCATTTCTTGTTATAAAGTAGGTGAACCAATTGAGGGAATGGTTGTTGAGTCACTTTGAATTTCCAGAACGTACAATTATAAATCGTAAAATCCCTAAGAAAACTCTTTTTTCACAAGTAGGTTTCTCCCCTACGGAAAAAGACTTATTTACTTCCGAAATTGAAGGAATTTATTTGTTAAGTATCATGAATGAAGATAGTATGAACTTACAAGCTTTTTATACCGATGAATTTAATTATGCTGAAGTGATTTGGATCTATGTTCGCTTACGCCGTAAAAACCAATTGAAGAAGATAGCTGAAACAATGCATAAAGCATTCCCAAATCCGAGCGTACTTGTCTTAAGTTTGCATAATCAAATCGCCCTTAGTACTGCACATAAAAGAGTAAATCAGAACGACAGAACAAAGGTAGTCATAGATGAGCCAATAATTACGAACCTATTTCATGGTAAAGAAGCGTTAACACCCTATAATAAATTATTAGGATCAATTACAAGTACAAAATTGTCAGTTGTGAACGTTTATGCACTATATGATGATTTACATCAATGGTTACGTTGTGAACCACTTATTCCATTGACTGATACCTTCTCTACAATACGTGAGACGCGTGAACAAATTATTAATATTTTGGATGACATTCATGAAAATCAAGATAAAATTCACCAATTAAAGCAAGAACAAAAACGACAAATTGAATTTTCTGTGCAAATGGATCTTCACATGGAAATAAAAAAGTGTGAAAAGCACATCAATGAGCAGATACACGAATTAAAGGGGTTATGTAATTAATGAAAAAGTTAGATGGTAAAACATTCCACGTAGTAGAGGATAATATTGAGAAATTAAAACAGATTTTCCCAGAAGTTTTTACTGAGAATAAGATTGATATCGACAAATTGTTGCTCACACTCGGTGAACACATCGAAAAGGACCAGGAACGATATGAATTTACATGGAAGGGAAAAACAGAAGCCATTCAACTTGCACAAAAACAAACGACAGGGACACTTCGTCCTTGTAAAGAAGAAAGTGTCAATTGGGATACGACTGAAAATCTTTATATTGAAGGGGATAATCTTGAAGTACTGCGGGTGTTGCAAAATTCCTATCGCAATAAAGTGAAAATGATTTATATTGATCCGCCATATAATACAAGAAAAGACTTTGTTTACAAAGATGATTTTCACGATAACGTAGCTAATTATAAAGAGAGAATGAATGAAAGTTACAAATCTAATGCCGATACAAGTGGAAGATACCATACAAATTGGTTAAATATGATGTACCCAAGACTAAAGATTGCTCGGAATGTGTTAAGAGAAGATGGTGTAATTTTTATTAGCATAGACGATAATGAATTGTACAATTTGAAAAAGTTATGTGATGAAATTTTTGGCGATGATAACTTTATAGCAACTATGGTATGGCATCAGGGGAGAAAGTCGGCCTCTAAAGCAATTGCAATTAACCATGAGTATTGTTTGGTTTACTGTAAAAACAAAAGTCACTCAGAATTTTCAATCAACAGTGATTATTATTGGAAGGAGAAAAAGCAGGGTATTGATACAATCTATAAAAAAGTCGAAGAATTGAAATTAAAATACAAAGATGATTTCACCGCTATGTCTGCTGAAATGAATAATTTTTATAATAATTTATCTAAGGATAATCCTGCGTTATCACATAGGCATTATAATAAAATTGATAAAAGGGGAGTATATTTTGCTGCAGATGCATCTGCACCAGATAATCCCGAAAAACGTTCGCACAAACCGTTAATTCATCCAATAACAAAGAAAGAAACAGCAACTCCAAGACTAGGTTGGCGATTCAATGAAGAAACGTTAGAACAATTATATAGGGACGATAGATTTCACTTTGGTATGGATGAAAAGACAATTCCTTGTATTAAACGCTATTTGCATGAAACTGAATATGAGGTTTCAAATAGTGTATTTTACAAAGATGGAAGAGGAGCATCTAATAGACTGAGAGCATTGATGGGAGGCAATGTATTTGATTTCCCAAAGGATGAAGAGATAATTTCTAAATTTATAAACATGTGCGTGAGAAAAGATGAACAATATATAATCCTTGATTTTTTCTCGGGTTCCTCAACAACCGCACATGCAGTTATGCAATTAAATGCCGAAGATAATGGTAATCGTAAATTTATCATGGTCCAACTTCCTGAACCAACTGATGAAAAATCTGAAGCATATAAAGCAGGGTATAAAAATATTTGTGAAATTGGGAAAGAACGTATACGCCGTGCAGGTAAGAAGATTTTAGAAGAACACAAAGATAAAGAGGGGATTGAAAATCTTGATATTGGCTTTAAAGTGTTTAAGCTTGATGAGACGAATTTAAAGCTGTGGGATGAGGAATCACTCGACTTAAAACGGGACATGCTCGATCTTATTGACCCGATTAAAGAAGGACGAACCGAAGAAGATGTCGTTTATGAAATTCTCTTAAAATACGGTCTCGAATTAACAGTACCTATTGAAGAGACAACAGTTGCCAATGCAACGGTGTATTCGGTTGGGATGGGATATTTGCTCATTTGTTTGGAAAGTGACTTGGAACTTATACAAATTGAGGAAATCGTAAAAGCGTACCCAGAATGCAAGCGAATTGTATTTTATGACGATAGTTTTAAAAATGATACAGTGCGCTTAAATGCACAACAAATTTTAAAACGCTACGGTATTGAGGATATTCGTGTGATCTGAGATAAGGGGAATATAAGTGATGAAATTTAAATTTGATGAACAGCAATATCAGCTTGATGCAATTCAAGCGATTACAGATATTTTTGAAGGACAGACGGTAAAAGTCTCAAACTTCACAGTGAGCATGGGTAATATTGTTGGACAAGAAGTAACAGAGCTTGGGATAGGGAATAAACTTGAACTCTCGGAAGCAGAATTGCTTGAAAACGTTCAAAAAATACAAATGCGCTATCATTTAAAGAAAAGTACAGATTTACAAGATTGGAATTTTACGGTTGAAATGGAAACAGGAACAGGGAAAACATATGTATATACGCGAACGATTTTTGAATTAAATAAAAAATATGGTTTTTCCAAGTTTATTATTGTCGTGCCAAGTGTTGCTATTCGTGAAGGGGTTTTTAAGTCATTTCAAATGACGGAAGAACATTTTTCTGAGTTGTATCCCGGTCAACATTGTCACTATTTTAAATATGATTCTTCAAAGCTGGAACAAGTGCGAGATTTTGCAACAAGTACGAATATAGAAGTGATGATTATAAATATAGATGCCTTTCGAAAAAGTTTTGAAGATCCTAAAAAGGAAAATAAAGCGAATTTAATTCACCGTGAACGTGACTCAATGAATGGTAAAAGACCAATTCAATTTATTCAAGAAACAAATCCAATCGTCATTATTGATGAGCCGCAAAGTGTTGATAATACTGACAAAGCAAAAGAGGCAATCGCTTCTTTAAATCCTCTTTGTAAATTACGGTATTCGGCAACCCATCGGGAGTCGTATAATTTAATGTATAAGCTTGATCCTGTAGACGCATACGAGCAAAAACTAGTAAAAAAGATTGAAGTGTTATCCGTGCATTCTGATGATGATTTTAATGATCCATACATTAAATTAATCAACGTTTCGAACATAAGTGGCTATAAAGCAACAATTGAAATCGATGAAAAAAAGAAAAATGGTATCGTCAAACGAGTACGTAAAGAAGTGAATCCAACTACGAAAAGCAATCTTTATCTTCTCTCTGGAGAGCGAGACTTGTATGATGGTTATATTGTTGAAGGAATTGATTGCTATCCTGGCAATGAATCGATTGAGTTTACAAATGGGAAGTTTTTAAAATTAGGTGAGTCAATCGGCGGAATTGATGAAGATTTACTGAAACGTTACCAAATCCGTGAAGCAATACGTACCCATTTGGATAAAGAAAAGTCTCTTGTTCATAAAGGGGTTAAAGTTTTGACGTTGTTTTTCATAGATAAAGTGGAAAATTATCGGATCTATCCGAAGGAAGGACCGTGGCAAAAAGGGAAATATGCCAAGATGTTTGAAGAAGAATATGAGAAGCTTCGTCGTCTTCCTAAATATCAGTTACTTTTTGACGAAGATGAATATATATCTAAATTTAACGCTTCAGAAGTCCATCACGGTTATTTTGCTCAAGACAAGAAAGGGAATTTTAAAGAGAGTAGGTTAAAAAAAGACGGAAGTCTACGAACAACACAAGCGGATGAGTCTGCATTTGAGCTGATAATGAAAGATAAAGAGAGGCTACTAAGTTTTCAGGAGCCTGTTCGATTTATTTTTTCTCACTCAGCGTTAAAAGAGGGATGGGATAATCCGAATGTTTTTCAAATCTGTACGCTTGTTGAAACTAAAGATCCATTGACGAAACGGCAAAAAATTGGACGAGGATTACGCTTAGCTGTTAACCAAAAGGGTGAAAGATTATACGATGACAATATTAATGTTCTCACAGTTATCGCAAATGAATCATATGAAGAATTCGCTGACTCTCTTCAAATAGAAATGGAAGAAGAAACTGGGGTTAAATTTGGTTATATAGAAGAGCATGATTTTGCTACAATTTCTTTTATTGACGAAGAAACAGGCGATACACGAGAATTAGGATATGATCCGTCGAAAGAGATTTTTCAATTTCTTATAAATGAAAATTACGTGTCAAAACAAGGTAAAATAAAGGATAATTTGAAACAAGATCTAGTAGCAGAAGTTTTTGAAGTACCTAAAGAATTTCACCACGTTCAAGACGGGGTAGAATATATAATAAGACAAGCGATTAAAAAGCTTCCTGTTTTTAATAAAAAGACTGCAGTAAACATTCGCCTTAATAAAGAAGTTTTAATTAGTGAGGAATTTAATCAACTATGGGAGAAAATAAAGTATAAAACAACGTATTCTGTTAATCTTGATACGGATAGATTGATTAAACAAAGTGTCAAAGCGATTCAACATCTTGACCCGGTTCGAGGGCGGAAAATTCGCCGTGAAAATGCTCTGTTGTCCATTGATAAATCGGGTGTATCTGGTGAAGGTCAGACGGTAAGAGTTTATGAAGCGTTAGAAGAAAAAAGACAGTTACCTGACATTATTCGGTATTTGCAAGAACAAACAAATCTGAAACGACGAACAATTGTCGATATCTTAATAAAATCAGATCGACTGAACGATTTTGAAAAAAACCCACAAGCTTTTATGGAAGCAGTAATGCAAATTATTAATCAAGAAAAGCGGAAGCTCATCATTGACGGAATTAAATATGAACGAATTGGCGATCATGCGTTTTATGAACAGTCGCTTTTTGAACATCAAGAGTTAGTTGGTTACATGAAAGCGAATGCGTTGGAAGTTACCGATGGAAAATCTGTTTACGACTATATTCGTTATGATTCTGATGTTGAAAGAGAATTTGCTGAACAGTTGAATCGAGATGAAGATGTGAAGCTATTTTTAAAACTACCGCCATCATTTGTAATTGACACTCCACTCGGAGATTATAATCCTGATTGGGCTGTTTTGATCGAAAAGGACGGCATTGAATCTCTTTATTTTGTTGTAGAAACAAAAGGCTCAACAGCTCAAGAAGACTTAAGGCTAAAAGAAGACGGAAAAATCATTTGCGGACGCAAACATTTTGAAGCACTGGAGACTGACGTGGAGTATAAACTCGCAAGCAATTTCCAAGAATTGAAAGAAATGGTATAAATTAATTTACTTTTGACGAGGGCAGCAAGAATATACTTCTGCTCTCGTTTTTATTTTGGGGGGGATCACAATTGAGCAATTCGTTAGAGAAAGTGTTTAACTATATTAAGGAGTCGAAGCGTTTACCAGTCCTTTTCGTAGGTTCTGGAGTATCAAAAAGATATACGACAAATGATTATACTTGGAAAGAATTCTTGGTTAAATGCATTGAACAATATAATAAAAATCCGCACAACAAGTATATGTGGTATAAAGAAAAAGCGCAGTCGGAAACTAAGAAGGTAATAAATATGGATGAAATCAATCAAATAATCGGCGGATATGTGGAAAGGGATTTTAATCTTGCCTATTATAACGGTGAAATTACAGGTTTGAATGTAAATGAAGGACAATCACCAGTAAAAGTATTTATTAGTCAACTGCTTTCAAACTATATAATTAAAGAGGAAAAACAGTCGGAGATAGCTTTGTTAAAAAAATTAAAAGAGAAAATGCTAACCGTTATTACAACTAATTATGATAACTTTTTAGAAAAATTTGTTTTTACTAATTACGAAACGATTGTTGGACAACAAATTTTTTGGGGTAATGATAAAGGTTCATTATTGAAAATTCATGGTTCATATTCTGAAGTTAACTGATGTCCTAAATAATAATTTCACATTTTTAGTATGCTTAAGATTTTCCAATCTTTATCTTTTATTTGCTTATCGATAAAGTTAATGTGGTCTAAATGATATCTAATGTGAGCAATTTCGATTTGGATTGTCATGTAAGCTTCCGATTGTGTTAAATAAATGTTGTCATCCTTTTTCTTACAAATGGGGAGCTGCTTTTTGCTTAAATTGTAGCAATAAACTCTTGATCACGATTACGGTTAGGCTTTTCGCCATCAGTTGTTAGAAAGTCTGTCCATCGTGAGTGCGTATTCCCATTTAAGTGTTTAATAATGATGGCGATGCTATTCGATTCTTCACTCGCTTTCCAATGTAGTTCTTCTTTGAAAAAGCTGCTTCGGCTCTTTTTTAAAATGATGAAATTGTTTAAGTACGATGTTAAGGTATTCTTTTTCATTCATTCGTTTTTCTCCTTACCTATTCATTTTTATTATTCCTTCATGAGTTAAAAAGTTACCAATGAGAGAATAAGACGGGCAGTCGTTTGCATAAACGTGAATACAACGGGTTGTTTGAAAGAGGTGACGGCTTTGCTTGTCAAATTCCTCGGTTTTTTGTTGTATGCGAATATTTTATTAACGGGTGTTTTATATGTTTATTTAAGGAATAGGCGTCAGTTTATTCGGTTTCAAGATGGGATTAATATTGCGACGATGGTGGGTGGATTTATTGCGGTTATTTGTGGCGTAATTTTAATTTATCAGTTTCCGTTTCATTATGTTGTTGTTACGATCATCACAACCTTGATTGGAATCGTTGTCGGAGCATGTTTTGGTGCACTGTTTAACCTTGAAACACTTTTAACTGGTTATACCCATGGAATGATGATGGGTTTGATGTCTCCGATGATTGGTGCAGCAGCCAAAAATAGTATCGCTTTTCTCATATTTCTTGAGCTGTTCTTTCTTACTTCTTTGTTTATCGCTTTTCGTTTCACAGGACAGAGGAGTGAAACGCTGTGATATTATTTATTTTACTATTGAATGTTGTATGTGGCTGTTTGTTTTATTTCACATTGAAAAAAAGAAAATATACTATTCCTGAACGGACAGCATTGCTCATTATTTTATACACGAGCGGAGTCATGAGTTTAACGATTACGATGAACGTACAGTTATTGTTACATCTTTACAACTATTCAATGTTCATTACGACATTGATAGGTTTGGGAATTGGAGTCGGATTCGGTTCAATTTTTACTCGGGAGTCCATCATTATGGGCTATAATCACGGATTTATTGGCGGATTGATGGGTGCGATGTTAAGTGCGGTAATACTTAACCCAAGCTTATGTGGATTGCCAGCATCCTACGGGAACTCGATCGGAAAAAATGCATTTATTTTTAGCTTGTTTAGTTTTTTTTTATCAGCTTTATCAATTTTTACTTTCCACGTGTCAATAGTCCGTCATCCATTCCGTTCAAACGGACGTCAGTGCTAACGATGTCGAGTTAAAATGCAGGCTGCAGACAGACGAAGTTATGCCACGGATGCGCGTGCAACAGGTCAATGAATGAATAAAGGTGTGAAGAAATGTTGAGCAAACGTAAGGTAATGGTTTTTTTTATTGTCGGTTTTCTCGGTTTTTGTGTCGTTTTTTTGTTGTGGCCAAAAAATGATAAGCTTCCTGTGTTTGGCTCAATTAAAGATTATCATTTTGAAGATATTTATCATGGACCGCATCATTTAACGAATGACAAAGTGAAAATTGCGACGTTTTTTTATACACGTTGTCCCGATATTTGTCCGTTAACAATGAGTGATTTTACAGAGTTACAAGCAAAGCTAAAACAAGCAGGTATGTTTGGAGATGATGTGGAGATTGTTTCGATCTCATTTGATCCAGAACATGATACAGAGGATGTTTTGCGAAACTACGCTCGCAGTTTTCAAGCCGATCCTGTCGGGTGGAAATGGCTACGTGGAACACCGGATGTTACGAAACAGCTTGCAGAAGAACTTAGTGTACAGTATAAGCAAATCGATGAGCATTTTTATTCACATTCGACAACGATGTTTTTAATTGACCAAAAAAACCAAGTACGTAGTCTTTACGATATGGCGTATCAAAGTAAGCCGGTTGACATAGAAAAAATATTTGAAGATATTCACTATTTAGTAAGTAAGCGCCGCTAGAGCGCTTTTTTTTTATACACATAGAACGAAAGTATTGATTAGTTTGTTGAGTTTTGCCGAATAAACAAAAAAGTTAAGGAAATAGATTGTGAGAATCGTAGGTTACGTAGTAGAATATGTAGAGAATGAAGTGTGTAATGAAGGGTGCTTGGAAAAGGGAATGAAAAGGAATAGGAAACTTTTTAACAAAGCAGAGAAAATAGTGATTTCCGTTTCAGTTGTTGCGATTGTGCTGTTCGTGCAAGTCGTCTCCTTATATTCTGATAAAAGGGCGGAAGTGCGTGCGACGACAGGGGAACAAGTTAAACATGAACAAGTCCTTGATGGGATTCAACAGGATGAATCCGGAAAAAAAGAAGATCCATTATCGATAGAGAAGGAGAAACAACATAAAACGGAACCTAAACAAGAGCAGTCAACTGTTACGAAAAAAGAAAAAGCGAATGAAGATAAAGTGGACAAGCATGGGGAAGTGAACAAAGAAGAACCAATAAAAGCGAAAACAGATAAGAAACAGTCTAGTAAACGCAAAGTAGCTTATTTGACGATTGACGATGGTCCTTCAGAGGTTGAACATGGAATACTAGATTTACTTGCTGAATATGATGCGACAGCAACATTTTTTATGCTAGAACCATCAATGCGGAAATATCCTGATGCCGTTAAAAGAATCGTTGATGAAGGGCACGTTCCCGCACTTCATGGTGTAACGCACGATGCAAAAAAGTTTTATCGTTCGAAAGATTCCGTATTACAGGAAATGAACAAGGCGCAGAAAACATTAGAAGAGATAACCGGAGTTCAGTCTACTCTCATTCGCACACCGTACGGAAGCTCACCGAATATGACGCCTGCATATAGGCAAGCCGTTAAGGAAAATGGGTATCAACTTTGGGATTGGAATGTGGATAGTAGAGACTGGAAATATATGAACGGAGCATTTGTCCAACATTCGATTGAACAAATTGAATATGTTACTAGTAAAGGAGAAGATCCGCTCATTTTAATTCATAGCAGGGGCACAACGTTGAAGCACCTTCCTAAGTTACTTGATTATTTAGTAGAACAAGGATACTCACTTGAAGGATTAGATGATTCGATGGAAACATATGTATTACCGTAGTCTTTCGTTTATGCGAAAGACTATTTATTTATAACAGAAAGTAGCAAAGGAGCATATCCGTCTCCACTTCATGGATACGCAGAACGAAGGAATGTATGGAACTTAATCTGGAAAGAAATGGGGGGTGAGCGACCATGAGTGATGTGGAGACTTTAGGCACGGCCACATCCCTAACTTCCAAACTAATCCAGTAGTCTGTTTGGATGGATTATTTCACCCTGTTAGAATATTTGGTAATTTTCCACATATGAGGTAGGAATACACTAGATGAAAAATAAATATCTATGAATTATTGAGAATAAGCGAGAGTTTGGAAGATAATCTTACTAGATTAAGGGAGGTGTTACCCATGTGCGAGTAAAATTGGAATGATCATTTTGTTAGGTTGGCTCGGGATTATTCTTGGGGGTTTAACGTATCTTACTGTAAAAAAGAAAGATTCAACACTGATTTCCGGGTTTTCAAATCGCCCGAAAGAAGAACAAGAACAGTTAAAAAAGAACGGATACGTCGATGCGGTCGGTAAATTGTTGCTTGCAACGTTTATAATTTACGTTGTTACGTACGTGTTATGGATTTTTTCTGTTCCATACAGTTTAGAAGTTGGGTTCTCCGTTTTATTACTCGAAGTCTTGGTTGGCACCCTTTGGATTCAATGGTATGAAGTTCTACATAAACGAAAAAAGATGTATTGGATTGTCGGAACAGTTGCTTTCGTTGTCGTTGTTTCTATTGGAGTTCTTACATATTTCGGTTTGGTAGAGAATGAAGTAACGATCGAAGATAACGTGTTAGTCGTGTCAGGAATGTACGGGGTTGAGTGGGAGCTAAGTGATATTCAAACGGTTGAACTGTTAGATGAGCTTCCAGACGTGTTAATAAGAACGAACGGATTTGCAACTGAAGGTCAATTAAAAGGCCGCTTTTTATTAGAGAAGCCTTATGAAGGAGGATTGCTGTATGTTCGAACAAAAGCGGATCCACCTTATCTCTATGTTGCAACTGATGAAGATTACTTCATTTTAAATCGAAAGGATAGTGAAGAGACTCAAAAATTATATGAGACAATTAAAAAAGATTAAAAGAACACAGCATATTTATTCGACTATTCTGAAATCTTTTGTTACCCTTAAAAAAGGGGGGATTGTCGATGACGCTTCAAACGAAAAGTGAATCATTTCAAATTCAACTAGAGGATCATCTTGTCCTTCGTGGGAATGTGCATGGGCCGAAACAAAGATTAGAAGCGGAGTTGCCTGTTATTGTCATTTGTCACGGATTTAAAGGGTTTAAGGATTGGAATTTTTTTCCTCATTTAGCGAACCAGCTTGCGATGAATGGGTTTTACGCGATTCGGTTCAATTTTTCTCACAATGGTGTAGGAGAAGCAGGTAGTCATTTCGATGAACTGGACAAATTTGCAGTTAATACATATTCACGAGAACAGGCGGATTTAGTTGCTTTGCTCAATGAAATGGTAAGCCGTAACCTTCCGTTTTCACATAAATTTAACTTAAAAAGAATTGGCCTTGTTGGGCATAGCCGTGGTGGTGCGAACAGCATCATTTTTGCAGCAGAACACCCCGAAATCCGAGCGGTTGTAACATGGAACGGTGTATCAAACGTTGATTTTTTTACAGATGATTTAAAAAGAGAAATTCGCGAAAATGGTGTTGGTTACATTGTGAACGCAAGAACGAAAGAAAAAATGCCACTAAAAAAAAATGTCTTTGAAGATATTGAACAAAATAAACAACGGTTTCATGTGATGAGTCATCTAAAACGTATGTCAACGCCTGTGCATATTATTCAAGGTGATTCCGATAGCGAGTGGCTCGTAACTGGAGCGAAGAAAATGCAAAAAACCGCACCAATTCATTCGTTAGCCATGATTTCTGGTGGTGACCACACGTTTAATGCTGTTCATCCGCTCATAGAGATTCCGAAACAACTACAGGAAGCAATGAAAGAGACCATTCAATTTTTTAATAAACGTTTAATGTAATCTGTGTGTGTTTTAATTTGATTAAGGCAGAATTTTCGTGAAGTGAATCTTAACGATATTGGACGGTTGCAGAAGAGTGGAAAATATTTAAGTCCATTTTCCGAAAGAGTCTCCCTCCTTAAGAAGTAGGAAGGGTGACTCTTTCGGACTGTTGAGAAATGTTTGATAAGTCGTTGCTCGTCTTCACAAGAACAATAAGTTCCATTCTAATCTTCGTTCGGCTGCACGCCTAGTCTTCAATCGTGTTCATTCAAACCGAGTTTGTAGTGTATCATCATCCATAAACTGTAGGTATGGTATGAATTGTTGCATATGTTGTTTTGTTTCTTCATATCGTTGAGCTGCGTTCGATAATTTGTTGTTCGTTAAGCTGTGCATCGGTAAGATCCGATAATTTTTCCAATTTTGAAAGTGGATATATGTCGGTAAAAAGCTCGGTGAATGGACGCGAACCGTCGCTTCTCCATCAAATTCAACTTTTTCTACTTCGACTTGTAATATTCCGCCAATACGGCGATAATGATCATGCTTTGCTTCTTGAGCGGCTAAAAAATTTCCGAGGGAATATGCAACAAATGTTTCATGTCCTTCTTTACTCTGTACAAAATCGACAGGTTGTAAAACGTGCGGATGATGTCCAAAAATGATGTGCGCACCTGCGTTAGCAATAAATTGCGTAAGTTCTTTTTGATTTTCGTTTGGCATGCGTTCATATTCATTACCGAAATGCAAGCTCACAACGACGACATCGGAAAGTTCTTTCGCTTCGTGAATGTCGGCTTCAATTTTTTCTTTATCAATTAAATTTACGAGGTAAGGTTTTCCTTTCGGAACTGGAATGCCGTTTGTTCCATATGTATACGCTAAAAATGAGAATGAAATTCCATTTCTTTCGAGTGTGCGTATCGTTGCTCGATCGTCTTCATTGCGGTAGGCTCCCACATAAGGCATGCCAATTTCATCCCAATGATTTAACGCATTCATGATTGCTTTTTCGCCACGATCAAGTGTATGGTTGTTTGCAATGGAAACGATATCTACACCTGAACGTTGTAGTGTATCTCCAATTTCAAAAGGACTATTAAATTGTGGATATGTCGATAGGCCGAGCTCTTTCCCACCGATCATCGATTCCTGGTTTGCTATCGTAATATCTGCTTTCTCTAAATATGGTTTAACAGCTGCAAACATATCGTCAAAATGATAGGTGTCACCGTTTTCAGCATCACGGTAGATCGAACCGTGGAGTAAAACGTCTCCTACTCCAGCAACAGTAGCGTTCGATACGACTGGCTCGGGTTTAACTTCTCGTTGCTCAATGATTTCATCATCAACAACTGGAGGATGATCCTTTGCCTTTTCCTGCAATTCTGTGCAACCCGTAAAGGCGAGTAAAGTGGTTAAAATAATTAAAAATGAATAAGTGCTAATGCTTTTCATAAAAACAATCCTTTTCTAATTCACCGAAAAAAGCAGGGTGACTTTTTACCTATATTAGCATAACAGTGTATCAACATCATTATTTTTTGTACTACAATTTCAGATAGTTTTCTTGCAAAATTTCTGTAAAGGAGGGTTCGGCTTTTGGGAGATTTATCATCGCTAGTAACAAAGTCATTTTTACATAAGGCGTGGGAAAAGTCAGCGTTTAAACAGTTGACAGAAATTCAAAAAAAAGCGATTCCGCTTATTCTCGAACGGAAAGATGTCATGGCAGAATCACCGACGGGTACAGGAAAAACGCTTGCTTACGTCATTCCAGTTTTAGAAACAATAACGAATGATTCAAAAAATGTCGAAGCCGTTATTCTTGCACCTTCACGTGAATTAGTGATGCAAATTAATGACGTCATTCAACAATGGAGCGAAGGGAGTTCCATGACGAGTGCGACATTAATTGGAGGAGCGAACATTAAGAGACAAATTGAACGTCTTAAAAGTCATCCGAAAGTGATTGTCGGTACACCTGGTCGGATTTTGGAGTTAATAAAAGCAAAAAAATTAAAAATGCACGAAGTCAAAACAATTGTTCTTGACGAAGGTGACCAGCTGCTTATTTCTGAACATCAAGAAAGTATTGAATTAATCATTCGTACGACAATGAAGGATCGGCAACTCGTCATGTTTTCAGCAACACTTCCAGAAAGCACGCTTAAAATTGGGCGAACTTTAATGGATAACCCAATCTTAATTCAATCGGGAACTACGGAAAACAATGTTGAACATCTGTATATCTTGGCGGATAAGCGTGATAAGCCTGAAATTGTGCGGAAACTTGTAAAAGGACAGCCGATGACTGCATTATTATTCGCAAGAGATATCGGGAACTTAAATGTTTTATCACAGAGGCTTAATTATAAAGGTGTCGAACATCGTGTGCTCCATAGTGAATCGACGAAACAAGAACGTGTCGATGCCATTCGAAATTTTAGAAAAGGCACGCATTCATTGCTACTCGCAACAGATATTGCAGCGCGTGGATTAGACATTCATAACGTTAGCCATGTGATACACTATGACGTATCAAAAGATTCGACTCAATATACCCATCGTTCTGGAAGAACTGGGCGAATGGGCGCATCAGGAACAGTGATTTCAATTGTAACGAAAAGTGAAGAAAAAAAGTTGAAAAAAATCGCACATCATCTCAATATTTCAGTGAAAGAAAAAATCCTTTATAAAGGAAAACTGACAAATCAGCAACAGAAAAATGTCAATAAACGAAAACCACATAAGAAAACGAAGCACTCTAGAAATGCAAAAAAATAGCATATTCATTTGATTATAAACCGCACGTAGTTTTATGTTACAAAGGGTGCGGTTAAATCATTTTTGAAATTTTTTGAGCTCATGCCAAATGACTTCTGTCGCGTTCATATGTGTGCTCGTTTTGCCAATTTTACTTTCTTTTGCATATTGTGGACCACCTGGCCACGTATGACCACCGCCTGCAACTTTGTAAAAAACAACTTCAACATCGTTCGCAGGACTAGCGTAAGTTGTTTTAATAATCTCCGTGTTGTCGTCGTTCGCTTTTTTTGTAAGTTTTTTAACGGCTTGTTTTGCATCTAATCCGTTTGCATTTTTCCAAAAGCGAACCGTGTCATCAGCGGATAAAGAATCCCCTTGTACACCATCGTAGGGCACAATTGGATCATCTGTCCCCATTATAAGCACGACTGATACAGGAACATTCGGCTTTTGTGACGCAATTGGAGCAGCTAGCGTTCCCGCAACAGCACCGATGCCTGAAATTCGCTCAGAAAGCTCAACACCTAAACGATTCGCGAAAAAAGCACCGTTCGACATTCCTGTCGCATAGATTCGTGATGAATCAATATTGTAATGGTTTTCGAAATAATCGAGTACTTTTGAAATAAACTGAACATCATCGATTCCCGCACGAAACGCTGGTGTGTCAAATCTTCCATCATTCCATTGCCGTTCATGTCCGCGCTTCAAATTCGGTTCGTTGACGACGGCACTGTTTGGAAAAACGGCGATAAATCCTTCTCTCTCAGCTAACGTATCAAAATTTGTTAATTTGATTATATTTTCAGAAGTGCTACCTCTTCCGTGAAAAGAAAAGACAAGTGGCACTGATACGTCGCTAGAATATGAGGTCGGAACGTAATAATCAAATGTTCTTTCTTGTCCTTGGAAAGTAATCTTGTTGTGCTGTAAGCCCGTTCGCTGTTCAGCCTGTAATGCAAACGCTGTTAATATGAAAAGGAAAGAAACTGGAATTAGTATCGAAACGACCCTACGTATTATGTCCATGATGTTATGACCTCCTCCTGCTTATTATGCAGTTAATGTCTCGGTCACTATTCAGAAAAAGTAAAAGCTCTTTCTTTCGTTTGAAAGAGTTAAGTAGATTTTTGTTTGTCTCCAATGCGATTTATTACTAACAACCGAATCTCATTAAACGAAATCGCGAAAATAATCAACACAATTCCGATCCATTGTACCCACGTTACGGTTTCTGACAAGATGACACTCGCAGCGATGATGGCTACTGGCAACTCAATCGAACCGAGTATCGTTGCTAAGCTTGACGATAGGTGTGGCGCACTAATCGAAAAACATAATGGAGGCAAGACTGCCCCGAATAAAGCTCCGCCTAAACCGTATAGCCAATATGATTGGAATATGGAATCTGTAAATAAAAACGTCGGGCGAAAAATTATGAAGACTAAAATTAACGATCCCGTGATCATGAGCAGTGCACGTAGCAAAGGGTCAATTTGTGTTGCGACTCGCCCGCTCACTAAAATAAACGCTGCATAGGAAAATGCTGATAACAGTCCGAACATTATTCCAATCATCGGAAGTTTGGATATGCCACCTGTCATGACGTTCGCAGCAAAAAAGACGCCAATTAACGTTAAAACAACGCTAATGATCGTCGGAATGGTCGGTTTACGTTTATCTAATATCCATTCATAAAGGACGCCAACCCAAACGAATTGGAATAATAAAATAATCGCAATCGAAGCAGGTACATGCTGCATCGATGTGTAATAAAAGATTCCGGTAATTCCGTTAAACGTTCCGGCTAGCATTAAAGATAACGTTTGCTTGTTCGTTACCGTGAATTTGATTCGTTTTAAAAAGGCGAGCATCCATAAAATCGCCGTTGCTAAAATCATTTGACTAACAATTAACTGCGATAATGTGAAATTTGCAGCAAAGTTAAGTTTAACAAATACAGGTGTAAATCCGAATAAACCAGCACCGATTGTAAAGATCGTAATGGCTTGCCAATGCTTCATTTAATCGTCTCTCTTTTCTCATTCTAGTCATTAATCATATAGTAGCATAATTAATATTATCGTTAGAAAAAGTGTTGCACAATTTTGCTTAAGCCATATAACTTGCATCAGTTAGACAAAAAGGGGTATGTTTCGAGCCAGTTTATTGTCATTTTTGATTGTATTTCTTACACATAGTGTTATTTAGTACGATGATTCTTAATTAGATATATTTGTGCACGTTGCGCTCCCCGTAATTCATTTTAGGCGAGAATATTGTGGGGACTGTGATTAATGCTTTCATTGGGGCCGCTTTTTCAATGGATTAGCACGAGGATAACATAATGGGAATGATTCTTTCCATCTTTTATGGTCTCGGAATTATGCTTTTTATGTGACAGAGGGGGGAATCCCAAGCGGATTACATAGACTTCTTTACGATGTTGGGACATTGTTTACAATCGTACGTGTTGCTAGTTACTTTATGGATTGACACATCGATTTCAAGAACGATGCTTTCGCAACAGGGTTTGTTTTTCTAGTCAATTTTGTGTTTTCGCCGAAACGAGGATCATTACAAAATGTGTTCGGTCGACAAAAGCGGATTAAGAGAATAGATCCTCGAGTGTTTCCTGAACGGTGTTGAATTGAAATGTAAATCCATGCTGAAGTGCTTTTTCAGGAAGCACACGCTGGCCTTTGAGAATGAGCATGCTCATTTCCCCTAACATCGTTTTTAATACAAAAGCGGGTACCGGTAGCCAGTGAGGACGTTTCAGTACACGGCTAACTGTTTTTCCGAATGTCTTCATTTGGACTGGATTCGGTGCCGTTACATTTACTTTCCCACTTAGGTCTTTTTGTTCGATCGCGAACAAAATGAGCTTGCAAACGTCGTTGATATGTATCCAAGAAATCCATTGTTTTCCATTTCCAATCGTACCACCTGTAAATAATTTATATGGGAAAACGAGCCGGGGAAGAGCACCTTCATTTCGATCTAATACAACACCGAATCGCATGTAAACCGTACGAATTCCTTCATTTTCGATCCGTTTTCCAATCTGCTCCCAATTCGAAACGACTTTCGCAAGAAAATCATTTCCCGCCTGCTCATGCTTTTCTGTGAACGTTTCAGTGTCCGATGTTCCGTAAAACCCAATTGCTGAAGCTTGAATCAGGTCTGAGGAGTAAAAATTCTTCGAGATAATCTTCCCTCAACATGTGATAAATATGGGATAATTTAACTGTATT
>NZ_JBEUEL010000043.1:0-19641 GCF_041725775.1 Pueribacillus sp. YX66
CAGCGATTTCGCCCCGCTAAGATGAGTTTGTCTACATTTCTTTCCGTAATTTTATTGTTTGTAATAAACAATAACTGTTGCTTCTTACCTTTTGCTTCAACAACAGCTTCTAAGAGATGAACATTCTTGTCGTTGAATGACATATGATTGACCCAAAAAGGCTTGTCATCTTTCTTCGTTTTCTCTAACGATTTAATCGCTTGAAACTCGGTAGTGATGTTCTTCAATCGACCTTCTTTGAGCCTAAAGATATATTTCCAGTTATTTTGTTCACAAATGTCAAAAACAGGGTGACACGCATACAAACTATCTCCCAATAAACAAATAGGTAATCGTTTGAAGGTTTGTTTCAGATTCTTCGCTAATCGTTTAAATGCATTTAATTCACAGTCTTGTTTTGGTGTATCCTCGGATTCATTTTCGATAAATTCTGAAGCAACACTGAATACCATATTTCCAACGACTAATTTCGCCTCAAGTACATGATGCATATAAATGGTTGTGGTTTCTCCAGTTTCTTCATCCTTATATTCTCTTCGTAGACAGTGCTCACAATGCTTTTCTCTAAATGTATGAAGTCCTGTGCCATCTACAATGATTGGCCAATATTTCCCTAAAATGCGGTAAGATTCAAAGCATCTCTTCTTTAGAAGTGCTTTAATCATATATGTTCTTATTTTCTCTAGCTCTTCCATTTCCAACTTGGATAAAAAGTCATTGATTGTATCGTAATGAGGAAGTTCTTCGAGCTCATCTATGCTTAGAGCTGTTTTCACATTCTCAATACATTCATCCGTATTAAATTGCACAGTCATGTTTCGCATAGTATCGATACCAATGATGTTTTTAAGAAGAGTGGTATATAACACCGTTTCTGTTGCATACGTAATATAGCTTTGGTGCCTTGGATCTTTAACTTTTTTTAGCTTGGTTATAAAATCTTTGAAGAAATGACGTTGTGTTTTGAGTAAGTCGAAATAATAATTTTTATTTTTTTCTCTATTACGTTTTTCTTTTCGTGTAAGCATTTTAAAATCCCCCAATCTTTGATAAATACAGTTAAATTATCCCATATTTATCACATGTTGGGGGAAGATTATCTCGAAGAATTTTTACTCCTCAGACCTGACAATGGTCATAAACATAAGGAAGCACACGTTTTTTGCGAAACGTGTGCTTCTAGATTGCTTTTAGTTTATTCCATTACTTTCCGACGTCGTAAGAACAAGACACCACCAGCAGTTGCAAGTAACGAGCCGATCAGAATGAGAGCAGGCAGGCTTGTTGCGGTTTTCGGCAACTTTCCGCCTTGAGCAGATTTACCTTTTCCGTCTTTGTCACTGCTAGTTGACGTTTTGGTTGTGCTTTTTCCGCCACCATCATCGCCAGAGCCACTGCCTCCACTAGTTCCAGCAGCACCTTTCGGTCCTTTTGGACCTTGCGGACCAGCGGGTCCTTGCAAGTTTGCGGTTTTCTTCCAGCCGTCAGCCGTTTTTTCGTACACGTCACCTGTATTCGTATCGAGATACAAGTCGCCGATGTCACCCGCATCCGCAGATGGTGCGCCTGAACCTGTCAGAATGACATTGCCTCGCTTACCGTCATCACCTTTTAGATTACCGACTTTTGTCCATGTGTTCGGATCGCGTTTGTACACATCACCAGTTGTGAGATCAAGGTAAGAGTCACCGTTATTTCCGAGACTATCATTCGGAGGTCCTTTGCCTGTATACCAATCGCCAAATGGTTCAACAACGTTTACTGTACGTTCGACAGTTGCTACATTTCCGACGCTATCGCTTACGGTATACGTCACTGTGTATGTGCCGATTGTAGATGTGTCTACGTCACCACTGATTTCAATGTCGTCAGAAACGTCACCATCGAAATTGTCGTTAGCTGTTGCCCCTGGTTCGTTGTAAGGATCGCCTTGTTTCACAATCATTGGGTTATTACCATTTAATGTGATGACTGGGGCTTCACCGTCAATTGGGATGGTTGCAAGTAAAAATTCTTCATCTTCTGGAAGCGGGCATGTAAAACCTATAGCAAGAGGAAGGCCAAACTCATCATTAAAGTAATTCATTCGAATCTCATCTGCCTTAAAAATGACCTCACCCTCTTCACCGGCAATAAACGGACCAATCTCAATTCCACCTTCACTCATTAGGGAAACAGGAACAGGCCCGTCATGATTTGGTGGCCAAATAAGATCAACATCATCAAGGAATGTATGAACCATATGTGCTTCATTTTCAGAATTAATTTTGAAGTTGGGTGATTGAAGTTCAGTAATTACTTCATAATCAAAAGGGTTAGTGCTACTTGGATAGTCAAAGTTGATTGTTAAGTCATTCAAATAAAATTCTTCACCAGCTTTAACCCATTTAGGAACTGACATATTAAACCTCATTTCGGTTGGATGAAAAGTAGGATTAACGCCTGGTATTGGTATAACCATTTCACATACGTATTCGAAAGTTTTTTCTACCTTTTGACTTCCATTCATAGCATTTGCGGAATTCATTGTAAACGCATAAAAAATGACCATTGACAAAGTAAACACTACTATTACTGATTTTTTTAAAAAATTGTTAATTTTAAAACGCCTCCTTTATTGAAATTATGAATCTTGATAAATGATTTTCTTGATACATGTGTGGAGGGTACTATTAGCAGCTTTCGATTTGAACGATGTTTTTCTATTCATCTCATGTATCATTTAAATCCGATAATTACAAAAATTCAATCTTTACCTATTTATCATAATTGCATTTTAGTTTATTTTTACTAAATAATCCTTTTTGTTTTATTAGCTGCATGTAAAATTAATTTGTAATTCTGTTGTAACCAAGTTAGACACGTACTAATTATTAGTACGTGTCTTAAATTTTAAAAAATTTTTATATTTTTATTTAATTAATTGTAATTTCTACAATAGTATTATCCTCAGGTGGCTCGCAGTCTGCAGTTAATTTAACATCTAAACCTTTATCACTACCTTTTTCAAATTCCGCAGAAAGTTCACCTGCACTTAAGGTTACTACACCTGAAGTACCAGCTGTAAATGGACCTACGCTTATTCCACCTACTTCAGGTACTGTAAATATTAAATCGGAACCATCTTTCGGTACTTTTGTATTTGGAATGGCTAGTTCAGCAACGTCAATGGTGTCGTCAAGATTTTCAGACTCAATTACAAACTTGGTTACAGTTCCTTCAGTGTAATCCCAAGAAAGTAAGCCATCTAAAATTGAAACGATATTACTTGGAACTGCAGCTGTAGCGGATGCATTTGTTAATGTAATTTGATCACTTGGTTCTACAGATATCGGACCGTATCCTTTAACTGTTAAAGGTAAAGGAAAGTTTAAATTAATACCTAAAACTTTTACTGTACAAGTGTAAGTAAAAGTTTTCTCTACATATTGTTCATCTTCCGCACTCGCAATAGCTGTTAAACTAGCAAGTAACAATGCAGTCATAATCATAGACACGAACGACTTAGGAATTCTTAACATTACATTCTCCTCCTCAATAGTTTTAATTTTGAAAAAACTTCTGACTGAAAACACCGCTTATTTTTACTTGCACCCCCTTGTTATGAAAATTCTAGATTCAGAACGGACAACCTCTGTTTAGAAGGATGTTATCGAATGTTCTGTATTCTAGTTGTTGTTTAGCTTTTCGAGTCAGGAATGATTTTGGAGGATTGCTATAATTTGTAGACGTATGCCATTCTTACTACTAGCTTAATAGAGCACCCATATTTTAACAATAGGTCCAAAGAACCGTTTTACATTTTGTTGAAAATATATACTTCATTTTCCTGAATTCGGCATTTTTTCTTGTTTTAAAACTTTTGTTAACAAAATTCAACGTAAATATATAACGATTGTGATTGTGAATAAAATGGTGGTTTTAAGATGTGAGGTTAATAGTATTTCCACAGATCTTTCAAGTTTAATTTTATGAATTAAATAATCATACTCAATTACTATTACTAGCGTTGCATAAAGATTATTAGAGTATTCAGTAAACTGGGTCACCTTGAAAAGTGCCAAATAGGAAAAGCCTTGAATAAAGGTGGCACTGTCCATTTGACAGGAATGTACATTTGTTTAGACAAAAGGGGCTACGGCGACTATGTAGCTATAGGTATGCGGCTTTGGCTTAAATCGGCGCATCCAGATGCATGCGGGTTTCCAGATAGCAGCTTTTAGCCATCGGTTAATGCGAAGCAATGGTTTCCTTACTTTCTGTCTCTAGCTGAATCAATACGTGTAAACAATACGTAATGAGTGCGAGAAACATTTGGTTTTGTATCGCTGTTTTGCTCATTCCATAAAAATGTTTGATTTTTACGTGCTGTTTTGGCCATTTGAAAAAGAGCTTAATCGCGCAACCGTGAACGATAAGTCTCATTCAAGGCGGAGCGTTTGAAACGATTGAATCTGCGAATGAAGCTAGAGGTAGCCTTAGAAACGATGGGTATGCTGCTGTCATTGATGAAAGCGAACAAGCGCACCTTTGGGAAGCTGAAAACAACCTATTACAAGCATTCCTACTTTATAAGCAAATCGTTAATTAAGAAACAATAAAAACAAAGCGGCTTAGCCCTAAAGCCGCTTAACTACATACTTTTCTGCAGAAACATTCGCTGAAGCTAAAGATGTGGTCGACTCTGTATTGAAAAATCACTAATAAGCTTGTTTCAAATTGGCTATGTTGAAGATTAAGCATTAGTTATCATTACAAACAAAACGCACGTACCGTATTCAAAATAACGGACGTGCGTTTTGTTATTTGCATCTACAAGAGAGACTTAATTGACTAATTTTCTCCGTCTTAAGAACAAGACACCACCAATAGCTGTTAGAAGGGCACCGATCAAGACGAGTGTCGGTAAGCTTGTTGCGGTTTTCGGCAACTTTCCGCCTTGAGCAGATTTACCTTTTCCGTCTTTGTCACTGCTAGTTGACGTTTTGGTTGTGCTTTTTCCGCCACCATCATCGCCAGAGCCACTGCCTCCACTAGTTCCAGCAGCACCTTTCGGTCCTTTTGGACCTTGCGGACCAGCGGGTCCTTGCAAGTTTGCGGTTTTCTTCCAGCCGTCAGCCGTTTTTTCGTACACGTCACCTGTATTCGTATCGAGATACAAGTCGCCGATGTCACCCGCATCCGCAGATGGTGCGCCTGAACCTGTGAGAATCGCGGAACCTTGCTTACCATTGTCACCTTTTAAATTGCCGATTTTTGTCCATGTATTCGGGTCGCGTTTATAAATATCACCTGTTGCGATATCAAGGTAAGAGTCACCGTTACTTCCGAGACTATCATTCGGAGGTCCTTCACCTGTATACCAATCGCCAAATGGTTCAACAACGTTGACTGTGCGTTCGACAGTTGCTACATTTCCGACACTATCGCTTACGGTATACGTGATAGTGTATTCACCAATTGTTGATGTATCAATGTCATCTGCGCCTGAAACTTCGATATCGTCGGACACATCACCGTCAAAATTATCTTCAGCAGTTGCACCAGGGTCAATGAATTCATCGCCTTGCTTAACAATCATTGGATTGTCACCGTTTAATGTGATGACAGGAGCTTCACTGTCGATTGGGATAGTGGCGAAACTAAACTCTTTACCCTCCGGAACTTGGCACATAAAGCCAAGGGAAATTGGACCAACTGGCAAATCAAAGCCAAATAGCCAATTCATTCGAATTTCATCTGTTTTTAAAATAACTTCACCATCTTCATCAGCAATAAAGGGACCGACATCCATCCCTTCAGCAATAGTAATAGGCAAACCATCAGTTCCAGGCGGAACGACAAAATCAAGATCGGGTACGAATGTCCGCACTTCAGTATTTTCATTTCCATACATTATTGTGAAATTTATTCCTTCAAAAGCTGACTCCATTGGCTGTCCACCAGGTTCAGTACGAAAAGGGGCACCTACTATTATCGACGTATTTGTTAAGTAAAATTCCTCGTCTTTTGCTACCGTATTAGGAACGGTCGTCTTAATTGTTACATAAGCTGGTAATAACTCTGGTTCCGGAGCACCTGGCGGTAAAGTTCCACACCTATATTCGTTAAATGTTACTTCAATTTCTTGACCGCTAGTTGCCGCACTGGCATCATTTACGTTAAGTGTATACATAAAAACCATTGACAAAAAGAAAATTGAGACGATAGATTTTTTTAAAAGATTATTAATTTTAAATTACCTCCTATTAATTTATATATCAGTCCTTAATTGTGGTTTGTTGTCTACTTTGAATGAACTGTAAAAATCTAGGTATTTCAAAATAAACATCCTACTTTTTCGATGCCTTCAATGAGTATTTTATTCTTTTGTGAAACAAGAAAGAGACCATCACAGAAAAGGTCACTTTTCATTTATTTTCTGGATAGTCTCACATATTTTACCTTAATTGATAGTGACCGTTGTTAAAGTTGAATCGCCAATTGGCTCACAATTTGCTTCTAAACTAAAGTAATCATTAACATCGGCATTTTTAAATTTTGCATTCATTTCACCTGTAGAAATATTGATTTCACCCGAAGTACCTGCGGTAAATGGACCTACTTCAAGTCCACCACTAGCAGGAACTCTAAATTCGAAATCGGAACCATCTGTTGGAACTTTTGTCCGTTCAATTACTTTGGAGCAACATCTATAACTTGTTCAATATTATCTGACTTAACCTCAAATTTTGTTACATCCCCGGAAATATAATCCCATCCAAGTATATTATATAAAGCTAACACTTCATCTCCGGGAACTTTCACTGTAGCAAATGAATTATGCACTGTAACCTGTTGACCCGGGTTTACCGATGAGGGAACATCATATGCTTCTATGGTAGCTTGGATATCGAAATTCCTCTGTTGGACTGGTACACCAAAAAGCTTAACCGCTGCGTCACAATTATAATCAACAGTTTTGACTAGATGTCCTGGAATGTGATCAGCGCTAGCAACAGCCGTCAAACTAGCAAGTAACAATGCAGTCATAATCATAGACACGAATGACTTAGGAATTTTTGACATCACATTCTCCTCCTTGTTTTTAGATTTTAAAACCTTCCCCTGAAAGCGCTCACAATATTTGATGTTCATTTTGCTTTCACCTCCCTGCTATGAAAATTCTAGATTCAGAACGGACAACCTCTTTTACGTAGGATGTTCTGTTAATCTAGTTGTTGTTTAGCTCTTGGAGTTGGGACTATTTTGGGAGGATTGTGGTAAGTTCTAAGACATGTGCCTGATCTTGTATTCAGTTTAATAGAATCCCCATATTTTGACAATAAAACTAAAGTGCTATTTTTACATTTAATTGAAAATATATACTGCATTTTCCACATAATTGACCCATTTATTTTCTTTTTTTAACAAAACTCGGTTACATACTAAGAATCTAGCACTAGAATTGTGAACAAGCCATCTATACTAAATATTGTAAATTACTATTTTTATCACGTATTACGATGTGAATAAAATGGGAAATCCTGACTTCAAAAATAGACTATAAACTTTCAAACTGAAAAAAGAAGCATACACTCTAATTGAACATATGCCCTTACGATTTTGGTAAAATTCAGGCTTCTTGAAATATTGTTAACTGGTCGGATATTGAAATTTTCACAATCGTTTCATAGCGATTTACATAACTTTCTTATCTTTAACATGTTTATATGTTACAATAACAATATCGTCAGTTATCGGTACTCTTTGACGAGGTAACATGGTTGAACCTTGCTTACCATTGTCACCTTTTAGATTGCCGATTTTTGTCCATGTGTTCGGGTCACGCTTGTACACGTCACCAGTTGTAATACCATGGTAAATGTCGCCATATCACTTGTGGCGTACCTTTACTTGTGTACGATGACCTTTGCATCTATTTGTGACCGCTTACCAACCCTGTCACCGGTAGTAACGGTTACGATTCGTACCGGTAACTGACGTATGATATTATTCCACAATTGTTAACTTCCCCCATGATCCTCTATCTCGTTCATCTCATCACTTCTTTTAACGATCGCCCGATTCTTTTTCTTGTTAATTCAAACAATCCCATGCGTGTAAATCCAAATATTGTAACGGTGTGAACATCACGGGTCACAGCATCCTCTACCGCTTTTTGAATCCATGTGCGTTCGTCTTCATCCATTCGCAAAAAATCGATGACGATCATTCCACTTAGATTGCGAAGACGTAGTTGACGGATTGCTTCGTGAGCGGCATTTAGATTAATTGTAACGGGGTCGAGAGAAGAATGACCACTATTCACATCGATGACGGTTAATGATTCATTTTCCTCAATGAGAAGATAACTTCCATCTTGCAACCAGACAACCTTTTTCAGTGCGCGTTGAATTTCCTTATGTAGATCAATCGGTGGCACCGTCTCGAAAATAACTTCTAGTTGCATGTGATCTGTCAAGTGCGCATAGACGTCTTCGCGATCGGTTGTAATAAAGGAAAAGCCTGTAGAATTATAGCGATTGACTGTCTGTTCAATGCAGTCTTTTCCTCTATGTAAAAGAGCGGGAGCTTCTATTTGCTTGCTTTTTTCTACGATTTGGTGCATCTGGTCCCGTAAGTCGTAAAGTTCCTTTTCAACTTCATCCCTTGACGCTTTTGAAACTGCTGTGCGAAAAATAAACCCCTCTTGACCTCGTTTCGCATCAGTTCCAAATTCGATCCATTGTTTCCGTTCGAATGTCGACAGTTTTTTCGAAGCAGCAACGTAATTTGTAAATGGTGAATAAATGATATATTCGCCGACGAGTGATAGTTTCATCGTCGCTTGTCCGCTCTTATGGCGGCTGCTTTCTTTCATCGTTTGCACAACAACCTCTTCACCGATTTGTAAGTTCGATTCGAGACAATCCATTGCGTGCAAAAAAACATCTTTCTCTCTTCCAATATCGATGAAGTAGGCATCGATATTCGTTTTTTTCGCTTTTACAATCCCTTTATACATTGATCCAACGGTCTCTTCCCCGTCATGACAGATAGTAAGTGCCATCACTTTTCCATTTTCAACCGCAGCCACAACAGTTCGTTCATTCCAGCTTGATACATATAGTTTACGCAACAGAACGTCACTCCAAAACCTGACATGTACTTTCATTCTAACCGAAACAATTGGCGGACAGTAGTTTTTATTTTTTTATGTATGAAATAAGCCTCTAGCAATTCTCGTTCGTCTTTGCAATGACGATGAGTAACGATCGTATGATGGACACCTTTTTGAAACATTTTTAAGACATTTTCGATTTGTTCATTCGGATGAACAGCAAGCGATTTGTTCCGCCTCCCTCCCGTTTTCTTTTCTAATCGTTCAAGTAAAAACCGTAAAAATACATAGTAATGATGGCGATACTCTGTATACAGAGAAAGTAGTAAAAACACTAAAATAATGACTACGTTTAAATGAGTCTGAAAGGTGATAACACTAACGAGCGCAAAACTTATTAGAAATAAAAATGAGAACGCCAAAATGGATAAATGCGCTTTTTTAAATGGGCGAAAATAAGCAAATAACAAAAATAATAACTTCCCGCCGTCAAGAGGCCAAATTGGGAGCAAATTAAAAATAAGAATCATTAAATTGTATGCTAGAAACGTTTCAAAAAAAGCAGGGGACCAAACGCTAAAATAAACAAAGCAAAAACCGATACCGATTAACCAAAGGTGTTGAAGCGGTCCGAACAAAACAACAAGCAGTTCTTCTTTAAACGGACGGTTTCCGTGTTCATCTACTTCTGCAACGCCTCCAAAAGGCAATAAAACGATTCGGCGTACACGCCAATTAAAAAAGCGGGCCACCGTATAATGACCCAATTCATGAATAAGAATAATTGCAATTAAAACAACGAGATCACGAAAAAAACCAGTAAGTATTGCGATCCCTATAACGAACCAAGTGAGAGGATGTATATCAAATCGCCTAATCAAATGACATCACCTGAATCGGGTCAATAAACGATTCGCCTTGTTTTAAAGCAAAGAAAAACATACCACTTTCTCCGTCATTGCCTTTTAAAGCCTTCCCGATCTTGTGTCCACTTTTAATATAGTCATACAATGCAACATCGACTGACTCTAAATTTCCATACCAAGATTCACTGCCGTCTTGATGTTGGACGATGACCGTTTTATTTAAATTTTCTCGTTCACCAACAAAAACGACAAACCCGTCTTGTACACTTTCAATCGTTGCATCTACACCTGTTTCTAGCATAATCCCTTTCTTCTCAACATTAAACGGTTCAATAATTTTTCCAGTCACCGGAACGGCATAATCGTGACTAGATTGATTCACTGTTTCCGTATCGTCATTCGCCAGTCGATCAGGCAACAGAGCCAATGGCTTGCCAAATTTGCGTTCATACCACGCCGCAACGGACGCAAATTTAAAATCTTGCTCAAACGTATAGGTCACAAATTGACGGACATTTACAAACATATCACTCGGCTGCTTAAATAAAATCGCAACCGCAAGAAATAAAACAATTGACAAAAAGACTTTAATAAAAAACTTTTCTTTAGAAAATAGCGGATGAATCGGACCTCTGTCTTTACCCCGATCAACGTCATTTAGATTTCCATAGGATGTCGTAGTTGAACGATACGGTCGTTTTCGCATCGCTTTTCGTTTTTGATGCCTTTTTCTAAAGTGCTCTACATTCTTTCCCATGCGTATCATTCCTATTTTCTCAATCGTTGGTACATCATATGACTTGTCCGTGTCAGTTATACCTTTTTATAAAGAAATACTCGCGATCTTGCGAGCAATGTAAGAAGTGATACGACGGTTCGTAAGCCATTCTTTAAAACTTTTTACGAATTAAAATAAACGTTACATTTAATTTTGAACGGTTACTGAGTTCTTTCCGTTGATACAACCTAAAAAAACTCCCATGGATTATCATTCATGAGAGCTAACGCATACCGATTAATTTTTTTAGTCTTGAAAAAAAACTTGGTGGGTCATCAAAAGTTGAGAGTGGAACAGATTCACCTAATATTCGTCTTGAAATATTTCGATACGCAATCGATGCGTTATTAGATGGGTCAAGTGCAATCGGTTCACCAGAATTATTAGCGGCAATCACGGCATCGTCATCAGGAACGATGCCAATTAGTTCGATTGCTAAAATCGAAATAATTTCATCGATGTCCAACATTTCACCTGTTTTTACTAAATGTTTACGAATGCGGTTAATGATTAACTTCGGTGGTTCCATATCTCGTTCTTTTTCAAGCAACCCGATAATTCTGTCAGCGTCACGGACAGCTGACGCCTCTGGTGTCGTCACAACGATTGATTTATCCGCACCAGCAACCGCATTTTTAAAACCTCGTTCAATTCCAGCAGGGCAATCAATTAATATGTAATCATATTCTTGCTTTAACTCTTTAACAACTTGCTTCATCTGTTTCGGACTAACTGATGTTTTGTCAACCGTTTGTGCTGCCGGCAAAACGTGAAGGCAATCAAAGCGCTTATCTCTTATAAGAGCAGCATTCATGCTACATCTTCCTTGAGCAACGTCAACTAAGTCATAAATAATACGATTTTCTAACCCCATCAGAACATCTAAATTACGAAGTCCGATATCACTATCAATGAGACAAACTTTTTTATTCGCCAATGCTAGAGCTGTACCGATATTGACTGTTGTCGTTGTTTTTCCAACCCCGCCTTTTCCAGACGTGATTACAATTGCCTCTCCCATATTCTTTGCCCCTTTCTTTCTGTATGTTTACGCATGAATCCGTTGTAATAAAGAAAATGTTTGGATTTTATCAATTCGAATTTGATTCAGTTTTTGATCGATATATGCATACTCCATATCGTGATTCATCGCTTGTAGTTCATCTGGTGAACGTGAAGCCGTCGTGCCAATAACAAGTTGTGAAGGCTCCATTTTTGAAGCGACGATGACGGAATTGGAATTTCCGTTAGCCCCTGCATGGGCCATCCCTCTTAACACACCCATCACATAAATATTGCCTGTCGCGATAACTTTTGCTCCAGGATTAACATCTCCGATAAGTAGTAAATCACCTGTGATTTCTAATACTTGTCCTGAACGAATCATCTTCTCAATTTTCACAATCCGATTTTCTTTCTGTTGCCGCACTGCTTCCGCTTTTGTAATGACATTTGAATGGACTTGTTCAATATATAATTTTTTTTTCTTGCGGATGAGTTCAGAAAGTGTTTCGATCTGTTCCTTATCCAAATAGCGGTTCCCCGTCTCAAGAAAAACAGGAACGAGCCGATTATCATTCGTATTGCGCGTCGTCACTGATAACTTTTCTTCAATTTCTTCTAATAGCTCTTTATATGAACAACGATCATCTAAAATTAACGTAAAACCGTCTTTTGTCCCTTTAATTGTAACATACTGCTGCTTCTGTACCATGATGCACTTCACCTCAACATAAGGTATTCAACAACTTTTGAGTGAAATCCTTTATTCGCGAACTTTTTTTATCACTTTTTTCATCGGGACGTAAATTAAAATAAAGAACACACCATTTAGAAGTAAACTCGGAAGTAACCGATCGAGCATCAATAATTGTATCGGTACATCAACGAAACCAATCAATGTATAAACTCCATATACTAAAAATTCAAGAACGATTACGGTGATAAACGAAACGAGCATACCAACAATTGCATTAATATGCATAATCCTTGCACTATGCCCGACAACATATGACGTTACCGCCATTGAAAATATATAAATACCAATGAAGTCAGTATAAATGATATCGTATAAAAGACCAGTAACAATCGCATACAAAACAGCTAGTGGAATGCTAACATATAAAGCGATGAATATGATAATAATCATTGTAAAGCGTGGAACGATAACGATGGCGGAGCCATAATTTTCTGGCGCAATCACTTGCATAATCGTGCCTTCAATTATAAAAAACAAAAATAAAATAGCAGGAAGGTAAACGCGCTTCAACGTTCATCCTCCTCTTCGTCTGCATCTTCGATAACAGCAGACGTTCTTTTTACGATCATCACATTCCGAATATTATATAAATCTGCCGCCGGTTTCACAAGGGCCGATTTCGTTAATCCGTATTTATCATTTCTTACTTCAATGATTTTACCGATGATTAAGTTTTTAGGAAACACCCCACCTAATCCAGAGGTAACGACTGTTCCTCCTTCATCAACTTCGACATCAATCGTAATATTGCTAAACAGCAAGGCTTGTTCTTCCGCATCATAACCGTCGATCACGCCGAATATATCTTCATCATCTTGTACATATACAGAAATTCGGTTCGTGCGATCGAGATCGCTTATGAGTTGAACGGTACTTGAAAACGGTTGAACATTTCTTATTTTTCCAATCAATCCTGCCGGTGTAATGACAGCCATATTCACCTCAACGCCATCTTCACTACCTTTATCAAGCGTAAGTCGATTATTCCACCGGTCCGGTGAACGCGCGATGACGCTTGCAGGTATCGTTTGATAATCACGCAAACTCGTCATCTCATCAATTAATTCCCTCAACTCATCATTTTCTTTTTTAATGTCTTGATAATCAACGGAAAGCTTCGCATGCTCGTCTAGTCTTGCTTTCAAAACTTTATTTTCTTCGTATAAATTTTTTAGTTCTGCTATATTTTCAAAGAAACCCGCTACACTTTTAGCGGGTTTATAAAAAAGCGATTGCACAGTTGCAACGGCATCTTTAAAAAACTGTTCCGGTTTCGTTAATGAACTGCGCTCCTTCATCGAAAAACCGATCAATGCCACTAAAATAATAATTGAAATAAGTAAAACAATCAGCCGTTTATTTGAAAAAAATTGACGCATGTAAACACCTACTCCGATATACAGGCAACGTACTAAAGATACTTCATGGGGCAACTATCCATACATAAGGGCACGCAACCCTATCCCATTCATACAGAAGTAACAGACGATTATTCCATGATCTTGCTCATCCATCAGTTTCGGGTAAAATGCCATTACACTTGCCAGCATCATCTAACCTTGTGCTGATGGAATTCTCTCTTTATGTGTTGCTTTTCATAACAAATTTTTATTTTGATTTGGAACGTCCTGTAATCCCTGATTTTGAGCGAAGTAAGTGTAAATTTCCCAATGCTTTACCTGTACCGATTGCGACACATTCAATCGGTTCTTCAGCAACGACGACAGGCATATTCGTTTCTTCGCTTAGCACTCGATCAAGATTACGTAACAAGGCCCCGCCACCCGTTAAGACAATTCCACGATCCATAATGTCTGCCGCTAGTTCTGGTGGTGTATTTTCTAGCGTTATTTTTACAGTGTCTATAATATTACTTACAGTTTCATTCAAAGCTTCCGCGACTTCTTTGCCAGTGATTGAGATTGTTTTCGGCAGACCAGTTACTAAATCACGACCGCGAATTTCCATTTCGCCTAAATCATCAGAGATACTAGCTGAGCCAATTTCCATTTTTAACGTTTCCGCTGTACGTTCACCAATCATTAAATTATATTTCTTCTTTATATATTGTATAATAGCACCGTCCATTTCGTCACCTGCTACCCGAATTGAGCGACTCGTAACGATGCCGCCTAACGAAATAATTGCGACTTCTGTTGTACCTCCACCAATATCAACAACCATACTTCCAGTCGGTTCCCACACAGGCAAATCCGCTCCGATTGCAGCAGCAAACGGTTCCTCTATCGTGTAAGCTTCACGTGCTCCCGCTTGTCTCGTCGCATCTTCAACGGCCCTCTTTTCAACTGCTGTAATGCCATACGGTACACAGATCATAACATTCGGTTTACGTGAAAAAAATGAACCTTTTTTCTGTGCTTGCTGAATGAAATATTTGAGCATAATCGCAGTCGTGTCAAAGTCAGCAATGACCCCATCTTTCATCGGACGAACAGCGACGATATTCCCTGGTGTTCGGCCAATCATCTTTTTCGCATCGTCTCCAACTGCTTCAATTTGACCTGAATCTTTTCTTAAAGCGACAACGGATGGCTCACGAACGACAACACCTTTCCCTTTCGTGTACACGAGCGTATTCGCTGTCCCTAAATCAATCCCCATTGCATTTCCACGTAACATTTATGTAAGACTCCCTTCACTATCCAAAAAATTTAGTAGCTTCGAATGATGCTATAGTAAAGTTTCGACTAAAAGTGTGTTCAAATAGGAGAACACCGAGAGGGGCGACTAAATACACGACTTCCTGCGCCTACAATTATCTAGCTCCAACTTCGACACTCGCAAGACTGAACTCTGTATTAGCATCCCCGCTTCCTTTCGATTCAGACACAGGGTATATTTTTCTTCTGTGATATGCACACCTAAGGCTCACACATTCAAGAGATTCAATGCTTCGTTCTCGATTGATTTTCTCTCAACGCAATATGTTTGGTTAAGAACGTCGAATGAACTCACATCCTGTGACCCTCAACCCATTTGAACAACCTCAAAAAAGACGAAATTTTTTCACAATCCCCATACCCGTTAGAGCAGGATAAAGGATGATTAACAAATTTGATTATACTTGATAAAGTGTGAAAATGATAGGTGGAAAAGGACACATTTACAAAGATGTAATTTTTGTAATCAGATTAAAAACTGTAGATTTATGTGGAAGATAAGGTGAAGTTATCGAAACAAGTCTAAATGTACCCTTTTTCTTTCAAGCTGACATACTGTTTATCGCCAATAACGATATGATCAAGCAGATCAATTCCGAGAAGCCTTCCACTTTCCGCTAGGCGTTTCGTTACTTCGATGTCTTCACGACTTGGTGACGGGTCACCACTCGGATGATTATGGAAACAAATGACGGAATTAGCGGAACGCCTAATTGCTTCATTAAAAACTTCCCTCGGATGAACAATCGAAGCATTTAAGCTGCCGATAAAGACGGTTTGTTTATGAATGACTTCGTTTTTTGTGTTTAAATAAGCAGCGACGAAATGTTCTTGAGTTAAAAACCGCAATTCTTCCATAACGTAGTTTGCCCCTTCTTCCGGGGAACGAATTGCATATTTTTCATCTGGATGCAATTGCATAATCCGCTGTCCTAATTCTAACGATGCCAGAATTTGAATTGCCTTCGCTGTTCCAATGCCTTTGATGGCGGTTAATTCTTCAATTGACGCATTTTTCAATAATCGAAGCCCTTCAAAATGCTGCAACAATCGTTGCGCAACTTGAAGAACAGATTCGTTCATTGTACCCGTTCGGAGAATAATCGCAAGCAATTCTTGATTTGATAAACTGTGAGATCCTTTATTAATCAGTCTTTCTCGCGGTCTTTCTTCTTCTGGTACATCACGAATCATAATCGGGTAATCATTCATAGATTCACCTCATTTCAATCACCTTATCCTGCTCTAACGGGAGAGGGAAACAGGGGCTATAGCAATTGCTTTACGACAGATCGTCCTGCTTGTCTTCCAGAAAATATACAGCCCCCAAGAAATGTGCCTTCCAACGATCGATATCCGTGAACGCCTCCTCCACCAAAACCGGCCACTTCTCCGGCAGCATACAATCCATGTATCGGCTCACCTTCATCGTTCAACACACGACCGAATAGATCGGTTTGTAAGCCTCCGAGTGTTTTCCGAGTTAAAATATTCAAACGAACGGCAATGAGCGGACCATTTTTTGGATCAAGAAGTTTATGTGGCTTTGCGACCCGACTCAGTCTGTCGCCTTTATAATTTCTCGCAACACGCAGCGCCGCGATTTGCAAATCTTTCGTAAAGTCATTATCCATCTCCCGATCTCTTGCGATGAGTTGTCTCTCAATCTCTTCATAGTTTAATAGATTGTCGCCCGTCAATTCATTCATTTTCTTAACAAGATCTTGTAGCGACGTAGACACGATAAAGTCTTCACCTTTATCCATAAACGCTTGCACGGGCGTTGGTGCACCTGACATTAAACGTTGTTTCAAAAGCTCACGAATACTTTTGCCTGTTAAATCAGGATTTTGTTCAGATCCCGATAAGGCAAATTCTTTTTCAATCATTTTTTGCGTTAAAATAAACCACGAATAGTCATAACCACTTTTCATAATTGCTTCAAGCGTTCCTAACGTATCAAAACCAGGAAAATTCGGTGTCGGAAACCGCTGACCCTTCGCATCAAACCACATCGAAGAAGGACCTGGAAGGATCCGAATCCCATGCTTAGGCCAAATTGGGTTCCAATTTTTGATTCCTTCAGTATAATGCCACATTCGATCTTTATTGACAATGCGACCACCGATCTTTTCTGTAATTTCTAACATGCGACCGTCGACGTGTGCGGGGACACCGCTAATTAAACGTTTTGGCGGATCTCCAAGTCTTGACGGCCAATTTTTACGAACTAAATCGAAATTTCCTCCAATGCCACCACTCGTCACAATCACCGCTTCAGCTTGAAACGAAAACGAACCATTTTCTTCAAGTGAACTTTTTTCACCACGGTTCACCGTGCTCGGAACGAGTGTTACACCTTCGACACCGATAACACTTCCATTTTTCACGATAAGCTGATCAACGCGATGACGTGGACGATAATCAATCATTCCTCGTTGTATCGCTTCTCGAACCCGCTCTTCGAACGGTTTAACAAGGCCTGGACCTGTTCCCCATGTAATGTGAAAACGAGGGACAGAGTTTCCATGACCTTCAGCTAAATAACCGCCACGTTCAGCCCAGCTGACAATTGGAAAGAAGCGCACGCCCCGTTCACGAAGCCATTCACGTTTTTCACCAGAGGCAAATTCGACATACGCTTGCGCCCATTTCATCGCCCAATAATCTTCATCCTCTTCACGATCAAATCCAGCCGTCCCTAACCAATCTTGCCACGCAAGTTCTGGTGAATCGTGAATGCCCATTCGACGTTGTTCAGGTGAATCAACGAGGAACAATCCTCCAAACGACCACCACGCTTGCCCGCCAAGCGATGCTTCAGGCTCTTGATCAAGGAGTAGTGTTTTTTTCTCAGCTTCCGCAAGCTCGCAAGCAGCAACTAATCCAGCTAACCCTGCCCCAACAATAATGACGTCATAAGCCAAGTTCCATCACCTTCATTTCTATTTTTACAATTTTCGAATGATTAATAAAACTACTTCAACAAAAATCTGTTTTTTCCTGCAAAATAAAAGGTTTATTAAATGATATTGATTGAGTGTCATTTTGATAAGCATGAAATCTATGAAAAAGATTTACTCTAAGATACTATAACTCTATAAAACCATGAAAAAATCACCAAGTAACCGACAAAGACAAACGAAGGGGGTATAAACACGTACGAATTTTACATTCTTTGTTAAAAACATACATTTGTAGGGTTATAAATATATAGAAAACCTGTTACACTTTTTTAAGATTCAGAACATACAACAAAAGACTACATCTATCCTCCAAGATTGAAATCAAATCCAAAAGCTTTATCCATCACTAGAATACAGAGCAACATTAGAAAATTTGAGCGTTCTGAATCTAATCACGATAATTTAGTAGTTAGGAGGTGAAGGTCTTTCCTATTCATCGAACGTAAACAAAGTCGTTTGTATTAGCTTTTTGGTCGCGATTTCTTTAAATCAATTAATTAAATAGGAGCAATGAAAATGTTAAAAAAAGTTTCTAAATCTTTTATATCTTTAGCAGTTACAGTGTTTTTACTCGCGAGTCTTACTGCCTTTACTAGTGCTCAGGAACAACCCATAAATACTATTAGTTATAATTGTGATGCAGTTGTTAAACTTTTTGGAGCTCCAATTGAAAACAGAAACTTTGACATTCAAGTTGCTGTATTTGGTGATGCTCCAGACGAAGTAGATGCAGGAGATGTTATTTCTGTTGAAAATTCATATGCAAAAGTAACAGTTCCATCATCTGTAGTTCTAGATTTAGATAATATACTCGGATGGAATAACATTTCTGGTTCTGTAAACAAGTTTGAAATTATCTCAGATAATGTGCAACAAGTGATTAACGTTGCTCCACAAAGTATTGCTAAAACGCCTATTCCTAAAGACGGTTCTGATTTTGAGTTTAGAGTTCCAGCTACAAGTGAGCTAATTGTTGGTCCATTTACTGCAGGTAACTCAGGTGTTATCAACGTTTCAGCTGGCGATATTGAAGCAGTATTTCAAAATGGAGATGGTTTAGGAATCTTTACATTAGAAGCAGATTGTCAACCTTCAGGTAATCCCATTATTAAAACAGTTACTATTAACAGTAATGAGAATTAATTTATGATTTAGTCTGTTCAGAAAGTTGTTAGTAATAATGACTTTCTGTGTGGCCTTTCCTTCTTTTTTTGAAATTCATAAATAAAAACTCCCTTTATAAGGCTGTAGGTTAATTCATCCAAGACAAGATAGGTAATTAGGTAACGGAATGATTAAATTTATACTTTCTGTTCACATAATAACAGTCATTAAATAATCTATTTTTTAGATAGGAAACAATCGTTACCCTGTAACTAAAAATTAATAAATTTAATAGGTCATTACATGAAAAAGACCAGCTATAAAAAGTCAAGGAGGTAAAGCAGATTTTGTTATAAATTAATTTCGCTATTTTTAGGCACACCA
>NZ_JBEUEL010000044.1:0-18396 GCF_041725775.1 Pueribacillus sp. YX66
CCGATTCAAATTCGGTTTACCTAGTGGTTTTATTGTACCAAAGGATGTGATAGAAAAAAAGGGAAACTTGAGTTATCCACAATTTAAAAAGTCAAAAACAGAAATTCGGTTCATTTCGACTCAAAAAAGAGGGAGATCAACTGGTAAAAATTAACAACTGTGGATAAGGGGTTTTCCTATGATCAAAGAGGAAGAGATATAAATTTACTCTTCATGGCTGTGTTTGGTTGGAGAAGTTTGACTTTCTATATTCATTGTAGTATAGTTACATTAAATCATTAGCTCTCTTTTTGAAAAATTTAAGGATTTATCTTCAGCGCAGCTTCAAAAATAAGGGGTAGCGATGTATATAATCCTTATTGTGGGCTGAGTTTTTTTATCTCTGCTTTTAAAAAGTGGCAATGATTTGGTAAAACGCACTACGATGTGCAATTTTTCTAGGAGGCAATTGTATAATGCAAAACGGTAAAGTAAAATGGTTTAATGCAGAAAAAGGTTTTGGATTTATCGAAGTTGATGGTGGAGACGATGTTTTCGTACACTATTCAGCAATCCAAACAGAAGGTTTCAAAACTCTTGAAGAAGGTCAAGAAGTTGAATTTGAAATCGTAGAAGGTAACCGTGGCCCACAAGCTGCTAACGTTGTAAAAAAATAATGACTGCGAAATAAAGAGGGAGTTCGGAATAACCGGACTCCCTTTTGATATTTTTATCTGATATACCTTGCTTATCCACGTATCAATCGCATCCATAATTCCCTATGTTTAATGAACATTAAAAATCTAATAGATTCAATTTACTTCTGCTCATCTTGAAAGATAATATGCCACTCTTCTTTACCCGAAAGCATATCTTTCGCAATTTGTTTGGCCCCTTCTAAATTGTGGCTTTCAGCCCAACCGCATTGAACTTCATTACAAGCAGGAACTTCGTCTGCTTCAAGTACGTCTTGTAACGTCTTTTCAATTGCAGTAGATACGTCTTCAAATGAATCATTGTTTAACACAGCTAAATAAAAACCTGTTTGGCAACCCATTGGGCTAATATCAATGACATTATCAAGGTGATTCCGAATATTTTCCGCCATTAAATGCTCGATAGAATGAAGAGCAGGCATCTGCATATGCTCTTTATTCGGCTGTTTAAACCGTAAGTCATACTTATAAATAACATCACCACTATCACCTTTAATAATACTTGCTAAGCGTATATAAGGAGCAGCGACTTTTGTATGATCTAAATTAAAGCTTTCAACGTTCATTTTTTTTACCACGATTTACAACTCCTCAATCATTAATAATATCTGTTGTGCTGAATTTTCCGCTGCAACGTGCAAATATTCATCAAACGAAACTTCTGCATCTTTTCCAGCAATATCAGAAAGCGAACGAATGACGACAAACGGAGTTTGAAAGCGAAAGCAAACTTGTGCGATAGCGCCTGCTTCCATTTCGACTGCATATAAATCCGTAAATTTTTTACGTAATTCAGCGAGCCGTTCTCCATCATTCATAAATGAATCGCCTGATGCAATTACACCTTTAACGACTTGGCTTCCCATATGTTTTGCACTTTTTTCCGCTATCGATACGAGTATTTCATCTGGCTCATAATATGTCGGCATTTGTGGCACTTGACCATAATCATATCCAAATGCCGTTACATCAACATCATGATATGTAACTGCACTTGAAATCACAACATCTCCAACATTTAATTCTGGATGGAATCCACCAGCACTGCCCGTATTTATGACGTACTTTGGAGAATAAAGTTGATTTAATAATGTCGTTCCAATCGCTGCATTCACTTTACCAATTCCTGATTTTAAAAGAACGACATTGCGTCCTTCTATTGCTCCTGTTGTAAATTGAAATGATGCAATTTCCTCAGTTTTCGCATTCAACATAGATTCTTCTAATAATTTAATTTCCTCATCCATTGCTCCGATTAATCCAATTGTCACAACAACTCATCCTTTTACAGGTTGTTCAAAAAATCCGAAGGTTTACAAAACGTTAGGTCATACGACCTTTTCACGTGTAAACACTCTACTCGTTTTACCGCTTAACTGTATTAAATTATTGTTCAGTTTGCACTTCAATTGGCTTCCAGCCTTCTCCATCAATCCATTCTATCGTAACATGATAAATTGTATTTGGCTCATTATCGCTTTTTACTTGACCTTTCGCACGCTGAGGATCCCCACCATTACCAAGCCATATGACAGTCAAATCATCATGATCAATTCCCGCTCCGTATGCGAGAGCCATCTCCATTTCTTGCCAGTCCAATGAATCTCTCGTATATTGAGTCACGTGTTCGCCCGTCTGTTTCGTTCCAATCGGTTCCCACGGTCCGTCCGGACCGCCACCAACAAAGCGATACCCGTCCTCTTCCCTCATATGCTCTTCATCAGGTGACGCTATGTCTTCGTCCCGTTCTCCTGTCTCACTTTTATTCATACTTTCTTCTTCGCCTGTTTGTTTTGTTAAGGGTTGCTCATTTTCTTCCGGACTTTGACTTGCTTCCATTTGTGAAGATGGGCTTGAAAGTAATTGAGCACCAACAATAACGATAAAAATAAAGACAATTGCAATGAGGCCATTTAAAATTAAATTTTGTCGACGTTTTTTTTGTCTTTCTTCATATCTCGTCTGCATTGCAAGCCACCCTTTCTGCTTCCACCATTTGTCATTCATTTTAGCATCAATCTGTATTTCCAAACAGTGTAAAAAGTGGGGAATTGGCAAACATTGACGATCGTCCCCATTATTAATTTGCTTAAAAAGTTCTTTAAAGGCGTAAAAAGGCTCATCCTCATGATGAGAATAAGCCAAGAATAACAACGCTTGTTTGATTATGAAACTTCAATTATTTTTACGTTTAGTTCACCGCCAGGGGTTTGTACGACGACTTCGTCACCGATCGTTTTTCCAATGAGACTTTTAGCCATCGGGGAATCGTTCGAAATTTTTCCTTCCAGCGGATCAGATTCTGCACTTCCGACAATCATATACGTTTCTTCATCGCCATCAGGTAATTCAATAAATTTTACTTTTTTACCGATTGAGACGACTGTTGGATCTTCATTTGAATCTTCAATAATAACAGCGTTACGAATCATTTTTTCAAGTTGAGCAATTCTAGATTCAACAAACGCTTGTTCATCTTTCGCTGCGTCATATTCCGAGTTCTCGGAAAGGTCTCCGAAACCTCTTGCCACTTTTATTCTTTCAACAACTTCTTTTCTTTTTTCAGTTTTTAAAAACTCCAATTCTTTCTCTAATTTTTCTTTCCCCTCTTGTGTCATATAATATTCTTTTTCTTCGGCCATGGTGGACACTCCCTTACCTTTCTATCTTGTACTATAAAAATTTTTTCAGTTCATTATACAGGTGCAACTAAGCCTCTGTCTACGTCAAAAAGATTGCTAGGGTGCAAGCTTTCTTATTTAGATTCATCCTATGCAACATCATAACAATCTAATACTTTGTCGTTCAATCTTCTGCATAAGATTTGGCATTTTTGCAACCTATTCTATCATTCCTTATAAAATGTGTATAGTCTTAATCTGTTTTTATACTTACAGCAAGACCATCACCAATAGGATAAAATGTCGTTTCAAACCCCTCTTCTCTCACTAAATATTCATTGTATTCTCGCAACCGATTAATGACTGTGCGATATCGTTTTGTTGGTTGGACAATTCCAGGCACCATTCCACGGAAAAAAACGTTATCGGAAACCACCATTCCGTGTTTAGCAACCATTGGTGAAAATGCTTTAAAATATTTTTCATATTGACCTTTTGCGGCATCGATAAAAACCATATCATATGGGGCATTGTGTTCGATTTCAGCGAGATCGTCCAATGCATCGCCATAGATGAGAGTAATTCGATCTGAAAATCCGCTTTCATGTAGAAAAGCTTTTGCAATCGCAAGGCGCTTTTCATCAAGATCACAAGAAACAATTTTACATTCCTTACAAGCTTTCGCCATGCGAATCGCTGAATAGCCGATCGCGGTACCAATTTCTAAAACGGTTTGCGGTTTTTTTAGTTTCATTAAACTAAGCAACACTGCCATACTGACATCTTCCATGATTGGTATATTGTTCTGAACGGCATAGTCCTTCATTTTTAATAAAATTGGATCACGTATCGGCTGTAACGTTGAAAGATAATCATTGAGCGGACTAGACATGTAAAACTCCTTTGAAGTGATTAATCTTCTTTTACCTTTTTTTGTTTATCAATTAATGTGTGCCATTCATGTCGATACGATGTAACGACTTTTTCATGTTCTTGCAAAGTTTTCGTATAGATCACTTGACCATTCGGACGAGCAAAAAAATAAAATTCATCAACGGTTTCGGGATGAAGTGCTGCATCAATTGATTCTTCACGTGGACTAGCAATCGGTCCAATCGGTATACCTTTCATTCGATACGTGTTATATGGTGATGACACGTCAGTATCTTTATACGTCACTTGAATATCAGATTTGTTTAAAGCGTATTTAACGGTAGGATCTGAATCAAGTCGCATGTCGTTCTCTAAGCGATTATGGAAAACACCTGATACTTTATACCGATCTTCTGATTTTTGTGTTTCTGTTTCAATTAATGAGGCGAGCGTCATTATTTCATGAACAGTGTAACCACTCTTTTCAATATCATCCGCATATTTGTCCAAAACGGTTTGCATTTTTTCAACCATCGCAGTAATGATCGATTCAAGCGGCGGGTTTTCTTCCTCAAATGCATATGTTGCTGGAAACAAATACCCTTCAAGCGAATATTTAATACCCTCTTTCGTAATCTCTTTAAGGTCTAGCATTGAATACGTTGATGCGAGCAATTCAATAAACTCTTTGTCTTGCAACTTGTTTACAACTTCTTCGCGTGTATAATTTGTCTCTTTCGCAATTATTTCAGCAATCGCATTAAGTTGATATCCTTCCGGAATTGTGAATTGCATCGCTGCGTCTTTTAGGACTTTTCCCTCTTTTAATTCCGAAATAATTTCTGGTAGATCCATTGCTGTTGTCAACTCATAGTTCCCTGCTTGAAAACCTGTTTCGTTTTTATATTTCACGTAATAACGAAAAACAAGTGCACTTTTAATGGCACCGTTTTTTTCAAGAAGTTCTGCAATTTCACTTACTGATGAACCAATTGGAATTAAGACGTCAATCTTTTTATTTTCTTTTTCATCCACTGGCTTTAACGCGCTATTGACGTAAAGCACAGAACCTCCAATAAATCCTATAAATAGTAGGATAAAAATAAGCATTATAATAGCTATAATTTTTCGAACTGTTTTGTTTTCATTCGCTATTTCCAGTCGTTTATCCCGCGGTTGAGACAAAGGCCTCCCCCCTTCCCACATTCATTATACCGATCCACATAACAAAAATCGACAGTTTGCTTAAACAATCGTCTGACTTCGATTTCACTTCCGTAAAGGTCAATTTCAGAAGCTAATGACTAACCGAGTCTAAGCAAAACTGTCCAATTGTTGATCGTTTGGGAGGCTATACATTATTCTTCCATTTCTTGTACTGTATTAAGCATTTCTTCTATCATGTCCCATTCTTCTTCGGTTTCAATTTGAAAAAGTTCTAAATCGTCTTCACCATCTCCATGTTCAACGAATCGAAAAGCAAATGCTTCTTCTTCGTCACTGTCATCTTCTTCGTTTTCACCAACAGCAGTGACGACGATGTAAGAATGCTCATAGTCGTCTGGTTCAAATATATAACGCACTTCAAATAAATGCTCATCCCCATCAAATGGAATGACGATATGATCGTTAACATCTAATGCCATTGTTTTCATCCTTTCAAATGCCATCGTTTTACATCTTTCATTTTCCCACGTTATTATTATAATATCCGTTTTCAGTTTTAAGTTATCAACTATCTCAGAAATTACAGGATCCGTAATTTGTAATTAGCCACCTGTTAGTTTTTGAAATAAAGCGAGCGACGTAACTTGCTCAGTTTCGCTAACCTTTTACAGCAACTAACGTCACATCGTATAGCAACGTCTGCATGACCCACCTCCTGTGGGCCTAAGTCTCGCTTTTCCACGTGTTAATCGCCGTTATTCGTTTTACTCAAACGGACGATAAAAACCTGATAAGTCTCGCTTTATAGGACGGCTGTCAAGATAAGATTGTAAAATGATAACAGCAGCAAGCTTATCAATAACTTTTTTTCTCTTTTTTCGACTTACATCGGCATCAAGAAGCATCTTTTCTGCAGCGACAGTCGTTAATCGCTCATCCCATAAATGAACTGGCAATTGAAAGCGAGACTTTAACAATTCAGCAAATTGTTCAGATGCTTGTCCTCGCTCTCCAACTGTGCCGTTCATATTTTTCGGATAACCGAGGACAATTTCCGACACATTATGTTCTTTAATTAAATAATCAAGACGCTCTAAATCTTTTTCTATATCTTTGTTACGCGTTACCGTTTCAATCCCTTGCGCTGTCCAACCTAATTCATCACTGATGGCGACACCAATTGTTTTTGTTCCTAAGTCTAATCCCATTTTGCGCATATTAGTCCCCGACATGAGAGTCGTTAGAGGAATGGTGCTGCAAGTAAAATTTCACTAATTCCTCAATAAGTTCGTCGCGCTCCAATTTTCGAATTAAACTACGCGCATCTTTATGCCGTGGAATGTACGCGGGATCACCAGATAGTAAATAGCCGACAATTTGATTAATTGGATTGTAACCTTTTTCTTGCAATGCTTCATAGACATGTAACAATACTTCGTTGACGTTTCTCTCAAATGACTCGTCTGGAAAATTAAATTGCATTGTTTTGTCCAATGAACTCATGTGAAATACCTCCCCTAACCGCACTATAAAAATGCGGTTCACCTTACTGCCACGCTTGTAATTTTCAATATGCTTCTTCCGACGTATACCCGAATGATTGAAGTCTCGTTTAATGTTATGACCATTGTACAACACGTGCAACAATTAAGATATCGATTTTATCCATTGTTCTACTTTTTTTAGTGCATCGTCAAGTTTTTCAGGAGTTTTTCCGCCCGCCTGAGCCATTTGCGGACGTCCGCCTCCGCTTCCATCTACTGCGCTCGCTACTTCTTTGATTAGTTTTCCAGCATGGTAGCCTTTTTCAACTAGGTCCTCACTAACACCAGCAACTAATTGTACTTTTCCATCATTGACAGAAGCGAGCAGAATTATGCCAGATTGCAACGTTTGTTTAATTTCATCGAGCATCGTTCGCAATGCATTCATATCTTTTACATCGACTTTTTTAGCAACTACAGGAATACCATTCACGATTTGTTTATCATCTGACACATGTTTTGCTTCGATATTACTTAACTTCTGCGAGAGTGATTCGTTTTCCTTCTGTAATTCACGATAGTCTTTTTGCAACGCTTCGATTTTTTTCGGTACCTCTTCGTTACGTGTGTTTAACAATAAAGCTGATTTTTCTAGTAATTGTAATTTTTCATTTAGTATTTCGTACGCTTTTTTTCCTGTTACTGCTTCGATTCGGCGTGTACCAGCACCTATTCCAGATTCGGAAACAATTTTGAATAACCCTATTTCTGCTGTATTTTGAACGTGACATCCACCACAAAGCTCAATACTATAATCAGAAACTTCTACGACCCGAACGATGTTACCATATTTTTCGCCAAATAAAGCCATCGCTCCCATCGCTTTCGCCTCTTCGATCGGTTTATGTGAAATATGAACTGGAATATGTTCCCATATCTTTTCATTTACTTTCGTTTCAATTGCTCGTAACGTTTCTTCGTTAATTTGACCAAAATGCGAAAAGTCAAAGCGTAATCGATTTGGTTCAACTAGTGAGCCGGCTTGGTTAACATGCTCACCGAGCTCATCTTTCAATGCTTGATGAAGCAAATGTGTCGCCGTATGATTTTTTACGATCTGAGCTCGATTATTCTGATCGACTTCAGCAAGAATCGTATCACCAACAGAAATCGTTCCTTCGTCAATGACGACCGTATGTAAATGTTGACCATTTGGAGCCATTTGAACATCTTTGACTGATGCAGAAACGCGATCGTTCGTAACGATTCCAGCGTCAGCAATTTGCCCGCCACTTTCGGCATAAAACGGAGTTTCACTGAAAACGACTTGGACTTCTTGTCCTGATTTTGCTTCTGTCACAAACTCGGAATTTGCGAGAATCGCTTCAACTTTCGCATCAATGGATAATGTGTCATACCCAACAAAATGACTTTCAACCGTCAATTCACTGAGTACGTTATTTTGAACTTGCATCGAATCGATATCTTTTCGAGCAGTTCGAGCACGCTCACGTTGGTTTTCCATTTCTTTTTCGAATCCGACTTCATCGATCATCAGTCCAGCGTCTTCGGCAAATTCTTTTGTTAACTCAAATGGAAATCCATATGTGTCATAAAGACGAAAAACGTCTTCTCCGGAAATCATCGTTTTGTTATTCGCTTTTACTTTCTTAATCATTTGAGTAAGGATGTGCAACCCTTCATTTAATGTTTCATGGAATCGTTCTTCTTCAGTTCGAATGACCTTTTGGATAAACTCTTCCTTCTTCTTCACTTCTGGATAATAATCTTCCATAATCTCGCCAACAACAGGTACGAGCTTATACATAAACGGTTGGTTAATATTTAGTACTTTTGCATAACGAACTGCTCTTCGCAACAGTCTTCTTAGCACATATCCGCGACCTTCATTCGAAGGCAACGCCCCATCTCCGACTGCAAACGCTACTGTACGAATATGATCAGCAATCACTTTAAACGCTTCGTCTGCTTTCGGATTTTTACCATATTTCATTTGTGAAATATTTTCAGTCTCTTCAATAATTGGAATGAACAGATCTGTGTCGAAATTTGTTGGAACATCTTGAATAATCGACACGATGCGTTCTAATCCCATCCCAGTATCAATGTTCTTCTTCGGTAACGGTGTATAAGTACCGTCAGGATTATGGTTAAATTGAGAGAAAACAAGATTCCAAATTTCTAAGTAGCGCTCGTTCTCCCCACCAGGAAATAACTCTGGATCATTCGGATCGTCCCCAAACTCAGGACCGCGATCATAAAAAATTTCTGTGTTCGGACCACTTGGTCCTTCCCCGATATCCCAAAAATTATCTTCTAAACGAATGATCCGCTCTTCTGGAACACCAATTTCATCTTTCCAAATGTGAAAAGCTTCATCATCTTCAGGATGAATCGTAACGGACAACTTGTCTGGCGAGAATCCGATCCAGCGTTCACTCGTTAAAAATTCCCACGCCCATTCAATCGCTTCTCGTTTAAAATAATCACCGATAGAAAAATTGCCTAGCATTTCAAAAAACGTATGGTGACGTGCTGTTTTCCCTACGTTTTCGATATCGTTCGTACGAATTGATTTTTGCGCGTTTACGATTCTCGGATTATCTGGAATGACACGTCCGTCAAAATATTTTTTTAATGTTGCAACTCCACTATTTATCCAAAGCAATGTCGGATCATCAACTGGAACGAGCGATGCACTCGGTTCAACCGTATGATTTTTTTCTTTAAAGAAATCGAGAAACATTTGTCTTACTTCACTTGACGTTAACTTTTTCATCTCAATGCCTCCAGCTATTTTTCTTTATTACACTAAAATTTACAACGATATTGAGATTGTCCTAAATACAGTAAATTGTCTGCGATAAACAAAAAAACTCGCCCCAACCTCGAGGGACGAGAGTATTCTCACGCGGTACCACCCTTGTTATGGAAAAATGCCATCTCTTTAGCGCAATAACGTCGCGATCACGGCAGAACTTATTCTGCACTCAGGAATAGCGTTCAGATACACTTCTTTAAGATTTCTCTCAGCCAATGGAAACCTTTCTCTTTAAAAGGTTTGTACCTTACTCGTTCCTTCACCGTATTTTCCATATTATACTTTCACTCGTCATTATAAAAAGATAGACAAACAATGTCAATCTTTCGCTATATACTCATGAAAATACGTAATTCCAACTCGTCCAATTGCAAAAAGAGGAACAGCTAATAGCATGCCAACAACTCCTGCTATTTCGCCACCGACTAATAAGGCAAGAATGATGAGTATCGGATGCATTTTCAAGCTTTTTCCGACAATAAGCGGGGATAACACACTTCCTTCAACTAGTTGTAATACAATAACAGTTCCAAGGACTAACCAGACCATTTGAGGAGATATTGTCATCGCTACGAAAAGCGCAGGCGTTGCACCGATCACAGGTCCAAAGTACGGAATAATTTCAGTAACACCAACAATTGTTCCAAGCAACATCGGATAAGGTAAATCGAGCATCCAAAATGCACCCGATGCAAGCATACAAAAGATCGTGATCACGAGCAGTTGACCACGAATGTATTGACCTAGTGAGTGGTCTACTTCCCGAACTAACTGTTGACAATGTTTTCTCCATTTTTTCGGAGTCATATACCAACAAGCCGTTTTAATTTTCTCAGTATCTTTTAAAAAATAAAAAACGAGAAACGGAATGATAATTAGAACGAAAAAAGAGTTAACTAATGCTTTCACCATGTCTATCGCTTTTTCAATTAGTTGATTAACATACACCTCTAATTCGTTCAATAAAGCTTCGATGCGATCATGGAACATTTCAGGCAATGAATAAATTTCACGTGTGAGCTTCAGTCCTAATTCTTCATACGTATGAAACATGGCCGGGGCATTTTCTGCTAGCTCATGGAGTTGAATGACAAGCCGAGGGATACTATTGAAAGCAAGAATTCCTATTCCACCGAAAAATAATATGTAAATGAGCATGACAGCAAGCCAACGAGGCACGTCATGCTCCTCAAGCTTCTTAATCAATGGATGAATTAAGTACGTAATAAAAGCGGAGATGATAATGGGAACGCTAATGAAAGTAATCACATCAACAATAATAATCCAAATCGGCTTCAACTTTAAAAAAATATACCCACATAAAAACACGAGTAAAAGAAGTAGCAGACGAATCAGCCATATAACCGTTTTATCTTCCTTCATGTCGCAACCTCCATATAAGTAGTTTGCGACAAAACATGTTTTATTATTTTCTTAAAATCAAAAAAACCCGCTATGAAGCGGGACTTTTAAAGTTGAATCATTCGATCATTTTCATCGAATAAATCGTCGAGAGACGTTAAGCTACCGTCCTCTTCAACTTGATTCATTTCAAAACAATTTTCTGCAACCGTTAATTCAATGAAACAATTCCAGCAATAATAATGATTTGAGGCGATTTTCCCAAGGTTTTTACTCGAGCAATTTGGGCATTTCATCACTTGCTCCTCCTCTAATGAAATTAGTGATTAGCGTCTCTTTCCCAGTGTAGTTTACGTCATGCCAAGCAAGATACTTTCTCCCTTCTTGTAAATCAGTAAACCACCCTTCCGTCATTTCGATTATCTCTACAATGCCCAAATTTGTAGAAAAATATACATCTTTTATGATCCCTACTAATTCATCACCTTGTGTTACTATTCGCTTATTGATCATTTCGTCAATCGAGTAACAATCATCAAATTTCTCAAGCGGACGAAGTTTTGTTTTTGTAATGATGATGCCATCGCTTCGAATAGACAATAATTTAGAAATTGGAACGAAACCGTCCCGGAGGAACAAGCCTTTTTGATCGATTCGAAAACCAAATGTGCTACCATGTTTCGTAATCATAATATCTTCGACCAATCCAATGAATTCATGCATTTCATCATAAACGGGTAGATTGATTAAACTCGAAAAAGAGTGGATAACCTTCAACTCCCTTCAAAACACTTAACTACCTCTATTGGTTATATTGTTTACATTTGAAATCGAATCATGTACTAGCGTTTACCAATTGTTGAAGTTTTAGTGTAAGCAGGGAGTTCCTTTCGTCTTGCATTTTGTTTTCCACAGCGTAAGAAAAAGCTGATTTCTCACCGCACATAAGTAAAAATCGTTTACTGCGAGTCACAGCTGTGTATACTAAATTTCTTTTGAGCATCCGATAGTAACTGTTAACAATTGGCAAAATTACAATCGGATATTCACTTCCTTGAGATTTATGAATCGAGCAACAATAAGCTAATGTTAAAGAGTGGAGTGTGTTTCTCGTATAGACAACGTCTTTTCCATCGAATGTGACGACAATTTGATCTTCTTTTTCTTCTGTTTCTTTAGCGAAAAAAATTGCAGAAATTACCCCGATATCCCCGTTAAATACTTGATTCTCCGAATCATTTACGAGCTGCAACACTTTATCACCTGTACGAAAGATCGTGTCACGATACTCAAATTCTCGTTTTTGCTCATGTTTCGGGTTGAATAAATTTTGTAAGTGTATATTTATATTTTCAACACCAGCTTTTCCTTTATACATTGGGGCCAACACCTGAATGTCATGAACCGTATACCCTTTTTGAACGGCGAGCATACAGATCTGTTCTACGACGTCAACAACTTCATCCGTTTGACATGGAAAGAAGCGGCGATCTTCTGTTGCATCACTAAAATTATTTGGTAGTATCCCTCTCTTAATGGAGTGAGCGAGCTCTATAATCGAAGAACCTTCTGCTTGGCGATAAACGTTAGATAACTTCACCGTCGGCATTAGGTTCGCATCGAGCAAATCTTTCAACACTTGACCAGGCTGCACAGACGGAAGTTGATCCTCATCACCAACTAAAACGACTTGCATGCCTTTTGGGAGAGATTTGAACAACTGGTTTGCAAGCCAAATATCGACCATCGACACTTCATCGACGATGAGCAATTTACCTTCAATCGGATTATCGTCATCATGTTCAAACCACTCGCCTTTCCATCCGAGTAAACGGTGAATCGTACATGCAGGTAAATCCGTCGCTTCACTCATACGTTTTGCCGCACGTCCTGTCGGGGCAGCAAGAATAAAAGGAAACGGTTCATCTTGTTTGTAAGCTCCGAGTTCAAGTGGCAAACCATTCAATTCGGAATACAATTCTACAATACCTTGAATAATTGTCGTTTTTCCTGTACCCGGTCCACCCGTTAACAACATTAACGGTGATGATAAAGCCGTTTTAATTGCTTCACGCTGAGAGTCTGCATACTCAATATTTAACTTTCGTTCGATCTTCGCTAACGCCGTTGAAAACTCATCATCGGAAAACGTGGCTACCATCTCTTTACTTTGTAGCAAACGTTTAATGCTAGTCGCCAAGCCTTTTTCAGCGTAATATAAAGACGGTAAGTACACTCTTTCTTTATCTAATACGAGCCGTTCTTCTTCATCAAGATGAATACATTCATGGGCAATCATACTTTCTTCAATTGTCGTTTCACCGTCAAGCAATTCCTTTACAGTTTTAACAAATGGTTCAAAATCTAAATAAACGTGACCATTTTGCATCGACTGCTCTGTTAACACGAACAAGGCACCCGCCCGAATTCTTTCCGGGTGGCTACCTTTAATTCCTCGTACAGCACCGAGTTCATCGGCCCGCTTAAAACCAATTCCTTCTACATCATAAACGAGTTGGTACGGATTTTCTTTAATCATCTCGATCGTTTCTTCTTTGTATACTTGATAAATACGCATTGACAGTTTAGGACCGAAACCACACTCAGATAGAAAAATCATAATTTTGTCTAGACCTTCGTGCTCTTTTAAAGACTCATACAATTTTTTTGCGACGTCTTCACGTAAATTTGGAACTTTCGAAAGGATCGTTTCATCGTTGACAATCTTCGAAATTGCTCGTTCACCTAACGTATCTACAATCGCTTTAGCCGTTTTCTTTCCAATCCCTTCAAACAAGTCACTCGATAAATATTGAATAACGCCTGACTTTGTTTGTGGAAGCTCACGCTTATGTCTCGTCACATTATATTGCTTGCCATATTTCGGATGCTGAACGAACTGTCCATAAAAAAAGTACGTTTCTTGCTCGTACATTTTTGCCATATATCCTGTAATAATGACGTCTTTTTCAGTATAATCCTCATTCGTTTCTTGAACGCGAATGCGCGCGACTGTATATAAATTTTCTTCGTTATGAAATATATATCGAATGAGTGAACCTTTAATATACGTTTCGTTATCTGTGACGTGTTCCATATTAATCGTTCTCCGTAGCTCTTGACAGCTTGTCTTTAATCAATTTTTTGCCATTCGCTGCGAGAAGGTGATTTGCCTGTAAAGAAAGTGCTTTTTCAAACATGTCCAACGCTTTTTTATCCTTATCTTTATACGTAAAAGCTACACCTAAGTTGTAATAAATATCCGGATTTTTTTCGTCGAGCTTTTGTGCCGCATCAAACTGTTCAATCGCTTCATCAACTTGTTCTAAAAACGCCAAACTTAAGCCGTATTGAAAACGTGCTTCTGCATCTCTAGGATCGAGTTCAACGACACGCTGAAAATACGGAAGAGCGTAGAGGACTTCACCTTTCTGGTAATGAACCATGCCGAGCATGAAGTATACATCTTTGTCCTCAATTCCGTGCTTTAAAGCGTGTTGAAACATTGTTTTCGCTTCATCATATTGACTTAGCTTATAATATGCATTCGCAGCACCGTAATAAGCTGTCGCGACGGTATCATCTAATTCAAGTGCTCGATTGTAAAAATTAAGCGCTTTTTCAACATCACCGATTATAGAGAGCAAATCAGCGAAATGAATATATGATATCGGTTCTTGCGGATTTTCATCAATCGCTTGTTGAAAATATTTTGCCGCTTCTTCATAATCCCCTTTTTGAAGCAATTGAATCCCCTTTGCGTTGTTATCCATACATTCTCCACCTCAAACATGGTTCATTACACGTAAGCTAGCTTTTTTCCATCTTTATATACTTCATCAATTGTGCCTCCGCCAAGACAGACATCGCCATCATAAAAAACAACGGATTGTCCAGGAGTGATCGCTCGTTCGCGCTCTTTAAATATTACGCGATATTCATTATTATTGATCCGTTCAACCGTAACATCACGATCGGGCTGACGGTAGCGAAATTTTGCTGTGCACGAAAAAACGTTCTCATCCGGCGGATTAATAAAGTTTACATTAACCGCTTTTAACGCATCCGAATAAAGGGCGTTGTGATGAAAACCTTGACAGACATATAATATGTTTTCCTCAACGTTTTTTCCGCATACAAACCACGGTTCACCAGCGCCGCCAATACCGAGACCGTGCCGTTGACCAATCGTATAGTACATGAGCCCGTCATGCGTACCCTTCACTTCACCGTCCAACGTTTGCATTTCACCAGGCTGAGCTGGTAAATACGTGCTTAAAAATTCTTTGAAATCTCGTTCGCCAATAAAACATATTCCTGTACTATCTTTCTTTGTCGCTGTTGCAAGTCCAGCTTCGGCAGCCATTTTTCGTACGTCTGATTTTTCGATCTCACCTAACGGAAACAATACTTGCTCAAGTTGTTCACTCGAAAGCTGATTCAAAAAATACGTTTGATCTTTATTTTCATCAACACCGCGCAATAGTTCAACGCGCCCACTTGTTTTAGATAAACGCGCGTAATGCCCTGTCGCTACATAATCCGCCCCGACATTGAATGCATGTTCTAAAAATGCTTTAAACTTAATTTCTTTGTTGCACATGACGTCAGGGTTAGGCGTCCGACCCGCTTCATATTCTTCTAAAAAATACGCAAATACTTTATCCCAATACAGCTTTTCAAAATTGACAGCAAAATATGGAATCCCAATTTGATTGCATACTTTTATTACGTCATTGTAATCTTCTGTCGCTGTACAAACACCATTTTCATCAGTATCATCCCAGTTTTTCATAAAAATTCCTATGACCTCATAACCCATTTCCTTTAGTCTCAAAGCTGCAACGGATGAATCAACACCGCCAGACATACCGACAACGACTCTTTCTTTTGCCAATATCATCACCTCCCTGTTATTCGCTTAACCGCATGAATCGTTTCGAACGCAGCTTTTTCAATGTCTTCCATTGTGGTTCCTAATCCAAAACTAAATCGAATCGCAGACTTCCCTCGCTCTTTATTAGAATACATAGCTCCAAGGACGTGCGAAGGCTCAAGAGAGCCAGCTGTGCAAGCAGACCCGCTAGAAACAGCGACGCCAGCTAAGTCGAGACTAACGAGCAAAGCTTCGGCTGTCGTATTTGGAAAACTAACATTTAAAATATGCGGGAGCACATTTTCCCTATCGCCATTCACACGAAATGAAATCTCATGTTCATCAAATAAATCTAGCATTTTTTTTCGAAAACGCACATATTCATCCCATCTTGTTTCCATCGTTTGCTGAATCATGTCAACCGCCGTTTGAAATCCAACAATACCAGCGACATTTTCAGTTCCAGCTCGTCCCTGTTGTTCTTGCTTCCCACCGTATAATAGCGGGGTTAGTTGAACCCCTTCTTTCACATACAGAAAACCGATTCCCTTCGGTCCATTGATTTTATGCGCTGATGTTGAAAGAAGATCGACTCCGAGCTCTTGGACATTCATTTGAATCATTCCATAAGCTTGTACCGCATCAGAGTGAAATAAAATCGAAGTGTCGTTTAATAATGCACCGATTTCCGCTATCGGTTGGATTGTTCCTACCTCATTATTTCCAAACATGATCGACACGAGAACCGTATCATCACGAAGTGCCGCTTTGACATCGTCTACTTGGATTACACCATTTTCTCCAACTGGAACGTATGAAATTTCAAAGCCCATCGATTCTAAAAACTTACAAGAATGCAAAACAGCATGATGTTCAATTGAGCTCGTGACGATATGCCGACCTGCTTCTTTATGGCGTAAAGCTGTACCGACAATCGCTAAATTGTCCGCTTCCGTGCCTCCACTCGTAAATATGATCTCGGACTCTTTTGCTCCAATACTTTCTGCAATTTTTCCTCTCGCTAGTTCTAGTTGCTGACGGGCTTCACGACCGAAACGATGAATGCTCGAAGGGTTTCCGAAACATTGTTTTTCCACTTCAGCCATCGTTTGCATAACCTTTGGATGTATCGGTGACGTTGCAGCATGATCTAAATATACCGCTGACATGTCATCCCCTTCTTTCTTACTAAACTTTTCAATGAGCCACCACAAGACAAATTATGCTCTAGCAGATGCTAATCAGCCAATATCTAAAAACATTCTAAATGTAAAACATATACGGTTCTTGTTCACCTTCATCTTCATAATTAGCTAAATCAGCAATTGTCGTATTGTCAAGTACATCTTTGACCGCATCGCGAATTTTAATCCATAGATCTCGTTTTGCTGGTTCTTCATCTTCCAAAACTTCAACAGGACTAATCGGACCTTCTAGTACCCGTATCACTTCACCTGCAGTAATTTCTTCTGGATCACGAGATAAAATATAGCCACCATACGCACCGCGTATACTTTTAACTAAGCCTGAATTCCGAAGCGGTGAAGCAAGTTGTTCTAAATAATGTTCAGATAAATGATTATCTTTTGCAATAGACTTGAGTGAAGTCGGCCCTTCACCGTAATTTTTCGCTAACGCCATCATAATCGTGAGGCCGTATCGCCCTTTTGTTGAAATTTTCATTTCTTGCACCTCTCACTATCATTTTCTTTATCATGTTTCTAAAAAACGGAAGTGTATATCCTACAACTGGTCCAATCGTTACTGTCACGATAACAGTACCGATAAATACTGGACCTCCTAATAACCAACCGATACATAAAACGATAACTTCCATCGCTAAGCGTACATGTTGAACCTTGAATTTTGTTAATTCCGTTAACGCAAGCATTAAACTATCCCGAGGACCTGCGCCGTGGTCAGAGGATATATATATACCCATACCCATCCCACAAACGATCACACCAACAATGAGCATAATTAATTTTCCGACAAAAAAAGCTGGAGTTACGATGATTGGTAAATAAAGAAATAGATCAATAAAAATTCCGACGAATAACATATTTAGAAAAGCGCCAAGTTTTGGCAAGCGTTTCACTAATAAGGACGATACCGTTAAAATGAAAAAGCCGACGATGATCGACCAGCTTCCAACGGTTAAACCGAATTTAAGCATTAAACCGATGTGCAGAACATCCCAAGGTGCAATGCCTAATTCCGCTTTAATTGTTAATGCAATACCGAATGCCATAATCGCGATACCGATAAAAAACGCCGCCCAGCGTATGACTTGTTCGTATCTATTCATACTAAAACGTCCTTTTAATTGTAAAAAATAACAAGCATAATCTTATTAATTATACCACGAAATAAAATCACTTGCATTCCTATGGGAATTCAGGTATGTGTCAAGTTATTCTCGGTTGTTCTTTTACACCAATATTTTCAGCACTCTATTTTTGTACGCTTTTTAGGC
>NZ_JBEUEL010000045.1:0-17965 GCF_041725775.1 Pueribacillus sp. YX66
AATTAGCTAGAGCAACGAAAAACGAACTGTTACGTGCCTACGCGGACAATAAAAAGTATGAGAAAGCCTGCCAAAAACTAGATGAAAGATTTGAGGATGCTTTTCAATACACCGTCGTTGGTAAGGGGCACCCCCGATTAAAAAGTACCAATTTAATTGAGCGTTTAAATCAAGAAATTCGCCGACGAGCGAAAATTATTCGTATCTTTCCGAATATCGCATCAGCGAATCGGCTAATTGGAGCTATTCTCATAGATATCCATGAAGAGTGGCTGAGTTCTCCCAGAAAGTATATTCAATTTTGAATGAAAATTGTTGGGGATACCCCAACAATCAATCCTAGTTTAAAAACATTGTAAAACATTTTACACAAGATCATGGACTTGACTAGTTACTTTTGACTGTCAATAAAAAGAAGATTACTATAAATTGCTTGAATAGCTGGTGCTTCAACTTGCAATCGTCTATTTTTTTCACTAAATAACCTAAGAGTGACTCGATTTCCATCTTTTTTCCACGTAACCGATCTTGAAGCATGGATGGCTTATGCTTTCTCGCATATTCAACATTCGAAAACGTAATTTCAAACATTTTTTTCTTTAACGGAATGCCGTTTATATTTGCAATCAATATCACTTCACGGTAGACTTTTTCAGCAATCTTTCTCGGTTCTTCATCGTCGAGAATTTCTCCAACTTTTGCCGTTAATAAAGCTGCCAATGGATTAAAGGTTGCATTCCAAAGAAACTTTTTCCGCTTTTGTTCCATGATCGTATCTTTTGTACTTGTATCAATATGGGCTTCATTAAACAATTCCGCAATTCGATCCCGATAAGGTACAAGTGATTCATGTAACACCCCAATCACAAGTTTTACCCTTCCATCTTGCTTAATCATTTCATGTTCCGAAATCTGTGAAGAAACATACGTTGCTACTGACAAAACACGTTCTACTCCAAAAACATCCGCAAGTATTTCTTCATTGTCTACACCATTTTGTAGTGTCATAATAATGGCATGCTCATTTCCTAAATTTGCAATTTGTTCTGCTATTTCTTTTATATCGGTTGATTTAACGCAAACTAAAATCAATTCAGCATCTGATCATGAATGTAAATCATTTGTAATAACACCATCAACTGTAAAAGAGTCACCATTTGCTATCACTTTCAAACCCGACTTTTTCATCGCCTCCAAATGTTGACCTCACGCTACAAAAGTTACATCATGTTCCGTTTTTTTTAAATATGCACCAAAAACCCTCCAACTGCACCAGCTCCAACTATAGCAATTTTCATTTATGAGTCCCTCCCTTTGCATTTCATACTTTACATGAAGAAAGTATTTTTTCAACTTTCAATCCTCAAACCAAATCATCCGAATTAAAATTTACATAATTTCCGCAAAAATGTATAATAAAATCAAGCATTTTAATTGCTGAGGATATGTAAGGGGGATACTTATGATTGGCGAGAAGGTAAAAAAAATACGAACAGAAAAAGGGCTATCGCTAAGCGAACTTGCTGAACGAGCTGGTGTTGCAAAGTCCTATTTAAGCTCCATAGAACGCAACATCCAATCAAACCCCTCCATTCAATTTCTTGAAAAGATTGCGGCTGTTTTAGATATATCTGTCGAGTCACTGATCGATGGGTCAAATCGCGATAAAAATGATAATGAAGTACTAGATGAAGAGTGGACGAATCTTATACGTGAAGCGATGGAGTCTGGAATAAGCAAGGAACAATTTCGAGAATTTTTGGAATTTAACCGGTGGAAATTAAATCAATCAAAAAGTAACGAATGAAATGAAAATACCACAGTCTGTACTGACCGTGGTTGAGAAAATACTTGTTATCTTCACTACTTTTAATCGATATCAATGATTTTGCGATTGTTGCGCTTTAAGTTATATTTCGGAATCGTTATGATGACGATACCATTTTCATATTTTGCCTTAATATTTTTTGGTGAAGAGACTAGTCCTAATGGAATGAAGCGCTCCTTTCGAGAAAATGATCGTTCTTTTCGATAATATTTTTCTTTCTCGTTTGTTTCTTCCACATGTGAACGATTTTCAACCACTAGTTTTAATCCATTTGATTGCCATTCTAGTTGTATTTGTTCTTTTTTAACACCTGGCACATCTGCCTCGATAATGAGATTGCTCTCTGTCTCATACATATCGACCTTGATTTGGCGTTCTAACATACCGAGCGGATCTTCAAACCACTGATCAAAGATCGAAAATAAATCAGTAAATGGCTTCCCATTAAAAGGTGATGGAAGTTTATTTTCGTCAGAAACCATGATTACTCCTCCTCCATAGACTTAATCATTGCTAGCTTATGCCGGAGAAAGAATGCTCGTTCAAAAATTAGGCGTTTGAAGCAAATTGTTACTGCTATGTTTTTCGAATTTGCTTATACAATAAACGAGACAAGAATGTTTGTTTATGATACAGTCGCATCCCAATTACAAATAACAAGAGACCTGTCAACAAAAAAATAGTGGGGTGAACCATACCTGTTTTCGGTAATTTCCAACTTGACGATGATTCTCCTGCACCAATCGGATGATAATCAGCTGAAAAAATGATTTGAAATTGTGTGACTAAGCCTTGAAATTCATTCCCTGATTCATAAGGAAATTCAACATTAAAGATAAGTTCTTCAATGCCTGAAAGTGAAAGTTGTCTCTTATTAAATCCGTTAAAGTTGCTCAAAGTACCATCATATAATAGATGTTCACCATCTGTTACTTGAAGTAATAATTCTTCATATAATTTTTTAGAACCATTTGTAAACTGTGCTTTCGTTTTATAATAAACGTCAACATTTCCACCATTTTCAATCGAAAACGTTCGTTGTATGACATCTCCAGGTTTCATATTCATTACGTCAAATATAACGTTCTTTGGTTTTGTGACAAGATCAACGTTAACAGTCTCTGTATTCTCATCAGCTCCTGTCGAACTGATCGGATTAAAAACGATTAATGTAAGCATAGCAATGCTATACAAGGTGAAGAACTTCCATTTCATATTAAATCACCTCAGATTAGAGAAAGGCGGGAAATGCCCGCCTTTTCTTTGCTTAATTTAGTTAGAATTCGCTTTCTCATTAATTTTAAGGTAACCATTATTTTTCGTTTGATCTGTGTTTAAACCTTTCCATTGTGTTGCTTCAAGTTTAAATTTAATATCGACAGAGTCACCTTGGAATACGTTTTGTTTATATTCGCCGCTCGCTGGACCACGTTTAACTTTTGTTTTGTCATCTTTCATCGTAATTTTAATTTGGACAATTTCGTAATCATTTGGATCAATTGGGATTCCCGTCCATTCTTCAATTTCGTTATAAGGAGCTAAATTAATATTTTTCATTTTAGTTAAATCATATAATGTTTTACCATCTTCAGGTTTAATAATTGAAAAATTGTCTCTAGGTTGAGCGTTTTGGTTTTCATGCCCTGTTAATAAAATCTCTACATGGAATTGTTTGAGAAATTCTTTCATACTGTTGTCTTTCATTCCATGTTTTTTAACAAATTCATTTTTTCCATTTTTAAAATTAGTAGCATAAGCATTCATAAGCACTTCTTTAATAGCTAATGTTCCGTGATTCTCTAATTTGAAAAAACGTTCCATCGTGTCTCCAGGTTTTAAGTTTTGTAAGTTGAAGGTCTTTTCCCCACCTTCAACACTTACAACTTCAAGATCTAATGTTCCGGCTGCGAACGCGTTGTCTAAACTTTCGACATCGTTAAACGCTGCCCATGTCCCTCCTCCGACAAGTGCTAATCCAAGTGCCGCTGATGCAACCCCAAGACCTAACTTCTTTTTTACTTTCATACTAAAAATCCTCCCTTTAATTTACCCTTTTATGGGTATGTAATTTATTTTTGAACCCTTATGTTTCCACAAGGTGTTTCAACAATATTAAGAATCCTCAGTATTCTTTAATTGCTTTCTAGCATTCATATCCAATACTTTTAATGCACTCCATATTTGAAACCCTGCGTAGATTAAAAGTAAGAGACCTGGAACAATTAAAAGAATAGCCGTTCCCTTTTGAGATTTCGCATATTCAGTAAAGTAACCGATATACGGAATCGTAAATCCTGAATACTCTGCAACGACATTTTCAGATAACACAGGAGTCAAATCTGCCTCTTTGTTGTTATCTCCCTTCGTCACATATTGCACCTGTTCACCATTTCCTAACACTTCAAGGATCCGATGTGTGACGAGTTGTCCATCTTCTTGTACATACGTTATGATGTCATTTTTTTTAAAAGATGTTTTATCTTCAGCTGGGGCTACTGCAATAATTGACCCTGTTTTAATCTCTGGTTCCATTGAACCGGACAGAACTGTTTTAATTTGATATCCGAATAAACTCGCTTCTCCTCCTGAGGCTTTCGTAGAAATGACGAGGAAAACCATAACGAGTAATAGTACAAATAAGAGCCATGTCATGAGATTGCTAATCCATTTCAACGTTGTTTTCATTTAAATGATCAGCTCCTTTCGTTTCTTTTTTTTCGTGTTTTTCACTGCTAGATTGATTAGAAACTTCCCTATTCTCATTTTCTTTATTGTCTAGCTCTTGTGGCTGCAATTGTTTCGTTTGCTTATTTTGTTTGTTGGGCGTTTGGTTTTCTTCCTCTTCATTCTTTTGTTTATTGTTTGTTTCATTTTGTTCTACATCGATTGACTTTGATTCTTGATTTTCTATCATTTTCGGTTGTTTTGGAATACACTTTTGTTCAACTTTAATTGCTTCACTCCAAAGTTCCCCTTTGCCTGGATGCCCTGGGCGCTGTAAAGCCCTAAACATGTAGTTACCTGGTTCAGTAGGTGTGTAGAACATTTCAAATGATTCCCCCGAACTTAATGGGGGGACTTGACCATTCGCGACAATCACCCCACCCTTATCAGGTTTTGGATTCCCTTTTTCAGTCCAATACACCTCATATACAACAGGGCCTTTCATTCCTCGCGAACTCGAACCGTTTTGAATCACCGCGGAAATTGTTCCGTTCTGACAATGAGAAGCTTGACCTTTAAACTCTAGTGAACTTTTATCCCATTCCCTATCATCTTCCTCATCTTCTGGAGGTTCAAATTCATTGTCTGCTTTCAAAGATAAAGTCAGTCTTTCAATATCATTAAAAGCTGCGTTTGTTGAAGATGTAAACTGAACTAGTCCATACGTCCCTAAGTAAAAAAGTACAAATGATTGAATGACAATGAACTTTCCTACCTTTTTCCTTTTAAATTTCGTTAGGCGGCTTTGTCGCATTTCTGCACCTCATTGTTCGTTATTTTATATGTAACGTTCTTTTTAACTAACCAAATCGAATTATATAACGAACAGAAGCAAATAAAAAGTGTCAAATTAAGTTATATCGTTCTAAATAAAGAACAATATAAGCTGTTTCCTTTTTAAATCTCAATTTTTCACAGTTTTACAGTGCTTTCCAAAAAATAATATTCTATATTCCTATTTCCAATTTCATTAAAAAGAACAACTAGTCATAATTTTTTTCATAAACTCCAACATTTCCAGTTGCATCATGTAAAACAATCCCGATGAAGCTAAACAAGCTCATCGGGATTGTTTGTTTACACTTAATTTCTTTTGAAATACGTCAATTTTATCTGTTCTTTCCCAAGGTAAATCAATGTCCGTTCTACCAAAATGACCATAGGCTGCCGTCTGTTTATAAATCGGTTGACGTAAATTTAACATTTCAATAATACCTGCTGGTCTTAAATCAAAATTATCACGAACAATTTCTACAAGCTCTTCTTCCTCAATTTTACCTGTTCCAAACGTGTCAATCGAAATTGAAACTGGGCTTGCGACGCCGATTGCATATGCGAGTTGAACTTCACATCTCTCGGCTAATCCTGAAGCAACAATGTTTTTGGCGACATAACGTGCGGCATAGGCCGCTGAACGGTCAACTTTTGTCGGATCTTTACCAGAAAACGCACCTCCACCGTGTCGTGCATAGCCTCCGTACGTATCGACAATAATTTTTCTGCCGGTCAAGCCAGAATCGCCTTGTGGCCCTCCGATGACGAAGCGGCCAGTCGGATTAATGAATAGTTTTGTTTCACAATCGATAAACCGCTCTGGTACAACGTGATGAATGACGTACTTAGCAATGTCTTTTTTTATTTGTTCCAATGTTACATCTTCATGATGTTGTGTTGACACAACGATCGAATCGACACGAACTGGAATATTTTGTTCATCATACTCAACTGTGACCTGTGTTTTCCCATCGGGTCTTAAATAGTTTAAAATCCCTTGCTTGCGAACTTCGCTTAATCGTCTTGCTAAGCGGTGAGCAAGTGAAATGGGTAATGGCATTAACTCTTCGGTTTCATTGCATGCATAACCGAACATCATCCCTTGGTCACCAGCACCAATCGCTTCAATTTGCTCTGCCGTCATTGTTCCTTCTCTAGCCTCTAATGCAACATCAACACCGTGAGCAATATCTGGCGATTGTTCATCAATTGACGTTAGCACCGCACACGTTTGAGCATCAAATCCATATTTTGCTCGAGTATAACCAATTCCTTCAATCGTTTTACGTACAATTTTTGGAATATCTACATATGTAGATGTTGTAATTTCACCTGTGATTAAAACAAGACCTGTATTCACAACAGCCTCACAAGCAACTCTTGCATCTTGATCATACTTTAAAATCTCATCAAGAATAGCATCTGAAATTTGGTCACAAATTTTATCAGGATGTCCTTCCGTGACTGACTCAGAAGTAAATAATCGACGCTTACTACCCATTTAAAAGGTACCCCCAATTCATATTTTCACCTTTACTCACGACATCGTACTGTCAAAAGTTTTTTAATGAAAAACTGTAAAACCCTTGGTATTAATGAACTTAAGGGCAAAAAGTGTTCTCCTCCCCTTTATGAGAGGAGATACTGAGGCTTTACATTGAGTGACGAGAATGATAGACTATAAAGCCTTACGCAACAAGGATTGCTGCGTCTTTTCGTAAACAGTCATGCTCGTGGAGGCTCAATGTCAAGCCTTCAATTTTCGGAGAGTTTTCATAAATCTTTTGACGTTAGCCACGACATTATTACTTTTGCCTAATGTTACTTGATTTAAATCTACGTCCACCGGTTAAAATAAAAAAGACCTTTCCTATCGATGAGGAAAAGGTCAATCGTTATTATGCCTTTCACCTCTTATCTATCAGGTTAGCACCTTCTCACAAAACCGTGCAGGTTGCCGGGCTTCACAGGGCCTGTCCCTCCGCCATCTCTGGATAAGAGTATCCGATGATTAATACTAGCGTAGAAAATCGTGAAAGTCAAATCTTTATCATACATACTAAAAGATAGAATGAAATCAAATGCACGGATAACGGATAATAAATTGTGCCTTTTCAAGAATTGTTCAAATTTCATTCATAAAAAAGCACGAAACTAACATATTTAGTATAGACTATTTTATGATATATGTTATACTAATTCACAAATCAATATGAATGAATAGCATAAACATGCTATTTAGTTTGAAATAAGACTCTAAAAAAGGATGGTTATGTAAAGATGAACACCACTCACGTTACTTCAACGCTTCTTGATGAGCTTATCAAAAGCGAAAAAACGCATAAAGATTTATCAACTCCTCAACTCGTTGAAAAAGCGTTAGAAAGAAATGAAGGCAAACTAACATCAACAGGAGCGCTTCAAGTAACCACTGGAAAGTATACTGGACGTTCTCCAAAAGATAAATTTATCGTACAAGATCATTCCGTCATGGATAAAGTCGATTGGGGTAGCGTGAACCAGCCAATTAGCCCAGAAACGTTTGAAAACCTATACGAAAAAGTTCTAAAACATTTGCAACAGCAAGACGAACTGTTTCTTTTCAGAGGATTTGCAGGTGCTGACAAAACATACCGTATGCCAATCACAGTCATAAACGAATACGCCTGGCACAATTTATTTTCACGGCAATTATTCATTCGACCAAAACTAGAAGAGTTAAAAAATCATAGTGCTGAATTTACTGTCATTTCTGCTCCTAGCTTCAAAGCTGATCCTGAAGTGGACGGGACGAAATCTGAAACATTCATTATCATTTCTTTCGAAAAGCGCATCGTCCTCATTGGTGGAACCGAATACGCTGGAGAAATTAAAAAATCAATTTTCTCGATTATGAACTTCTTGCTCCCTGAGCAAAACATTATGTCTATGCACTGTTCAGCAAACGTAGGTGTGGAAGGTGACGTTGCTTTATTCTTCGGCCTATCTGGTACAGGGAAAACTACACTATCCGCAGATCCAAATCGTCAGCTAATTGGAGATGACGAGCACGGCTGGTCGAACAATGGCGTCTTTAATATTGAAGGGGGTTGCTACGCAAAAACAGTAAACCTTTCCGAAGAAAAAGAGCCACAAATTTACAACGCAATAAAATTTGGCACCGTGTTAGAAAACGTCATTATTAACGGCGATACGAGGGAAGCAGATTACGACGATACTTCGTTAACAGAAAATACGAGAGCCGCATATTCAATCGATAAAATTCCAAACATCGTAGAGCCAAGCATCGCCGGTCACCCGAATACGATTATTTTCTTAACTGCAGACGCATTCGGTGTGCTTCCTCCAATTAGTAAGTTAACGAAGGAACAAGCAATGTACCATTTCTTATCTGGTTACACGAGCAAACTTGCTGGAACTGAACGGGGCATAACTGAGCCCGAAGCCACATTCTCAACTTGCTTTGGTTCTCCATTTTTACCGCTGCCAGCATACCGCTATGCCGAAATGCTCGGTCAAAAAATTGATCAACACGAAGCAAAAGTATTTCTCGTTAATACAGGATGGAGTGGCGGTGGTTATGGTACAGGTGAACGTATGAAACTTGCCTATACAAGAGCTATGGTGCAGGCAGCGCTTGAAGGTGAGCTTGATTCTGTTGAAACAACAATGGACCCATTCTTTGGGCTACACGTTCCAACACATTGCCCGGGAGTTCCTGATCACGTGTTACAACCGAAAAAAACATGGGCGGATCCGAATGCGTATGATAAAAAAGCGAAAGAACTTGCCCAACAATTTAAAGAGAACTTTAAGAAATTCGACAACATTTCTGATGACATTAAAAATGCCGGACCATTAGTTTAAACTAAAACAACTCAAAAACTCATCCTTCAAAGGATGAGTTTTTTTATCCGTTGTAAACTGTAACTAAGCACGCCATCTTTCATAATAAAACTAAAACGGTGGTCCGATTTAATTTGTTTAGGTAATTTTTTCAAAAGGACGGGACCCCTCGTTTCAAAATAGTCATCCTTTCGTTGTAACGATTCAATATGAGCAAAATAAATGTTCTTAATGATCGTTTCCGCCTTACCCTCAACTTTATATTGCCCGAGATAAACGATCGATTGAACGATGCCTCCCGTCTCCTCATTCACCTCACGAATGGCCGCTTCAATCGGTGTCTCTCCATCTTCCACTTTTCCACCAGGAAATTCAAGCCCTCTGCTGCGATGTTCTGTAAGAAGCCATTGCTCAGAATATCTGCAAATGATCCAGACATGTCGCGGATCATTCGAAAAAGGATGTTTTTCAAAACAAAGCTGTACTTTATTCCTATAATAATCAGAAAATGTAATCATGATAGTAATACCTCTCGAAAAGCAATAGTTATTCTATTGTACGTGAGGTGCTAAACAAAAATCCAGAAATCCGAACATGTTATTCAATTTCTTGTGCATGTTCACTTTGATTTATAATCGTCAAAATTCCTGCAATAATAAGTAAAAAAGCAGGAATGACATAATAAAGAGACATTGAAACGATACCTCCAACAGCTGAAATCAGCATGAGAAAACAAGCGGTTAGTTCCTTTTGTCTTTTTAAAAGGAAACATCCAAATAGTGCAATGATAGAAAAAAGGATGCCAGAGATGCCCATTGCATGACTGTAGAGCTTCATATCAATTAAATTTCCTATTGGACTCATCGTGACTATGACTATAATAAGCCCAAGGAAACCACCCGTAACACCTAAATAAAATGCCCTTTTTAAGCGCAATGCTTTTTCCCTCATTTCAGAATACAAAAGTAAACGATCACCGTATACTTATTCATTATTATGGAAAATATCAAGTTTTCTTTAAAAGTCGAAAAAATGATCCACGTCATGATCAGAAGTGTAAAACTTTGGAAAACCTAATCATCTTCAGATACTGACTTATCTTTTTGATTATGCTGATTCAACGTGTATGGTTTGTCTTTCAATTCATAGTATGCTTTTACGATATCTTGACCAATTCGATGAGTAATGCCAGCCCCCGCATTTTTTCTAACGTTTGGGACTACGACTGAAAATGCGATTTCGGGATCATCGTACGGTGCATAACCGACGAAAAGCAAATTCTCAAGTCCACTTCCTTTTCTTCCGACTTCAGCTGTACCTGTTTTCCCAGCTACGTTAAGCCCTCTATAATAACTCCTCGCGGTTCCAGATGAACCGTTGACAACTCTATAAAATCCTTGCTGGACACGCTTAATGTGCTCAGAGCTCGCATTCAAGCGATTTAATACTTCTGGTTCAATTCGTTTTATAAGTTTCCCTTGTTCATCACCATTTGGATTCGCTTCGCGAATTTCCTTCACAAGGTGTAGCTTCATCCGGTCACCATTATTTGCAATCGTCGATACATATTGAGCAAGCTGCAGTGGTGTAAACGTATCATATTGTCCGATGCCATAGTCCATCACAAGACCGATTTCGCTAAATGCTGAGCCTGAATACCCCGTTGCCTCATATGGGAGATCAATTCCCGTTTTTACCCCTAAACCAAATTGATGGAACCCTTCTCGATATGTCTGAATGGCTTCATAATAAGCGGCTTCCCCTGACTTATCGCCAGTCCAGCATCGACAATCAAATCCATAACCAGCTAGCCTCATTCCAACGTAAAACATATATACGTTTGAAGATTTTTCCAATGCCGTTATATCGTTTACAGTACCCATATTTCGATATGAACCTTTTTCAGTTCCATCAGGAAATCGTAATCGCCGATCATAAATCGTTTCCCCGGGCTGCATTACTCCATTCATAAATCCGGTAAGCACAGTCGCACCTTTTACAGAAGAACCTGGTTGGAATGCTTGTAAATATGTACTTGATACGTCATCAACCATTTTTCCGCCACTTTGTTTTTTCCCAGTAAGCGACAACACTTCGCCCGTTTTCGGATTGACGACGACGGCGTATGCTCGAGATGCAGATCCCGTATTCCGAACATGTTTTTCAACGATTTTTTCAACTTCACGTTGAAAGTCCATGTCTACCGTAAGTATGAGTTCTTGACCACTTTTACCATCGACAACTAGCGGCTCATCAATCACGTCTCCTGATTTTTTCGTCACATATTTTCTCTTTTCTTTAATTCCGCTTAATACATCTTCATACTGTTCTTCAAGGCCACTCGTTCCAACTTCATCATTCAGATCATAGCCACGAACAGTGTAAAAGTCTTTGTTTTCTTTCGGAATTTTCCCCGTGCTTCCAAGGATTCCACTGAGCGTATCACCGTAGGGATATACACGCTCTCCATCAGCTTGTACATCGATACCATCAAGCTCTGATAAATGTTCATTAATTTTTGCAAACTCTTGTTTCGTCACGCCTTCTTTAATGACCTGTTCTGACAGAGAGTATCCTGTATTCATCTCACGCCAAATCGCAGCGACTTCCAATTCTTCTTTCGTTATCGTTGCTAAATCTTCATCCGTGATTTTATCAAGCAATAATTCATACAGACCGTCTTCACCAACTTTTTCACGCTCTACATCTGTAATCTTTTCTTTAATTAAATTGTCTTGCCCTTTTAATACAATGTAAAAATCTTTCAGATCACGTTCTGTCACAGAATCTGTTTCTTTATCAATAAACGTCGCTAATAATTTTGCCGACTCAAGAAGCCGTTCTCCTGATACACCTGGCTGTCTCGTATACACAAGATTGAATATCGGTTCATTATCGACGATTATATTTCCTTTTTTATCCTTTATAACCCCTCTTGGAGTATTCGTTTTTGAAATGACATTTTCTGTTGCATCAGCATAGCGAAGAAACTTTTCCCCTTCAACAATTTGAATAATTCCAAGTCGTAAAATAAGTCCAGCGAACAAAAGGAAAACAAACAAAAATAGTATATTTACTCTCATTGGAAGTTGATTTTTCTTTTTTTTCTTCTTACGCATATGGTTCAAATCGATCACCTCTTTTTAACCATTCCTACCTCATTTTATCTTATCATAAGATTTTTACCTTGTACCTAAAAAAACATTAGATCTTAAACGACTGCGACCATTAAATTTAAGTCAATATATTTCCGCGTTTGTCCCTATCAATATTTAGGTAAATACATATGATTTAGTGTAGGCTATTATCGAACTACGAGGAGGAATCGTTATGCAACAACCTGAACATTTTCCAGAACCTCATACGAATGAATGGAACGATTACACAGGGGATGACCAACGAAGCTTTTTAGGCGGATTTGCTGGTGGTTTAGCAGGAGGTCTATTAGGTGATTATCTATTTGACGGTTACGGCGGTTATCCTGGTGGTTATGGAGGATACGGTTGGTACGGTGGATATCCTGGTGGATTTAGCGGGTATCCAGGCTTCGGCTATGGCAGAAGACCATATTATGGCTACGGTAGATCCCCATATTGGTATGGAGGATACTACGGTGGCTATGGGAGAAGGCCATACGGACGCCCACGTCCCCATTGGTAAGCATATAACAAAAATGACAACGGTCTGCTTTTGGACCGTTGTCATTCTACTTTCTCGAGTGCAATATCCTCTCCAATATCACGATACTTTTCCTTTAACAGCATCATACACCACTCATGACCGGCATACCATTTTCCTTTTTGAAAAATGAACAAATCTCCTTTTACTTCTTTATAACATTTATCACAATAAATTTTCACCATCTTCACCCCATACATTCCGTTTTTTTTCTATTTTATCCTTTTTTAACAAAAGACAAACCTCACCTCCAAATAAAATAAATTTGTGACAAAACGGTTAACGCGATAACTGTCTTTCTTTGTCGTATGTATTTACAAAAAATTTAGCATCCTTTACATTATTACTAAAAGAGAAATAATATGAATGATTTGTAAAGGGGATTTTTTGCAAAATGCCAGTTGCACGAAAAAAGCAAGTGAATCACATGCTGTTTTCCATTGAAAATAAAAGAAAAGAAATGATATTATCTGGAAAGAAAACAGGGTTAACAAGTAAGGAAACATTAAAATACAGCATGGAATTGGACAAGCTCATTTATTCCTATCAAATTCAACTAATTAATAAGTGAGTCCGTGAAATCAAACTTACCTCATTGGTAAGTTTCTTTCTTTATATAATCAAACACAAATGCCTAACAATCCATCTAGTATTTTTGACTCATGTCATTGTATGTACTATAATAAAAAGGAAAAATTTGAATTTTTTTAATGTTGGCATTTGCAAAAGGAGATTTTTACGTGGAATTAAAGTCAGCTAGTAGATTTTGGATCTATGTCATTACCGGAATGTTGTCTACAATGGTTGCAATCGCTTTTGCAAGAATGTCTTATGGTGTCATTCTTCCGTATATGAGTGACAGTCTGTCTTTATCTTATAAGCAATCTGGTTTTCTTGGAACCATTACATCATTAGGTTATTTAACTCTCGTATTAGTCGCTGGAATTGTAGCATCAAAATGGGGCGGTAAGAAAACGATTCTGTCTGGTATTTCTTGTACGACAATTAGTTTTTTAGGTCTCGCCATGTCTCAAAGTTATACAATGAGTATGTTCTTCATGCTTTTTCTCGGGATTGGAACCGCTTTTACGTTTACAACTTTAATCTCGACTGTAACCGCTTGGTTTCCGAGTAAAAGAGGATTCGTTATCGGTCTCATGACTAGCGGAGTCGGGATTGGTAGTTTAACGACTGGATTTTTAGTTCCATACTTAAATGACATCTTTCCTGAACATGGTTGGCGTTATGCTTGGGCAACTTTTTCAGTCATTGGTTGTATTACACTTATTATGATTTTTCTTTTTATTCAAAATCCACCGAATACTTCTAAACGTTCAAGTGATACTAAGTTTGCTGCACCATCGATTACTCCATTGAGAATCTATACAAATATTAATCTTGTTCTCGTCGGGCTCATTTACGGCATTGTCGGACTTACATATTTAGCACAATCGATTTTTATTATGAGTTATATGATTGAATACGGAATTGATCCCATTAAAGCAGGTCAACTTATCGCTCTAAATGGGATAATTTCAATTTTTAGTAGCCCGTTTTGGGGCTATATTTCTGATCGAGTCGGAAGAAGTAATGCGATTATTATTACAAGCATATTAACTTGCTTAGCGATGTCTGTTACAGTACTAAGTCAATCACTCCTCGGGTTTACGCTACATATGATTTTATTAAGCAGTACTGTATCAGGCTTATTTACACTCGTACAAGCATCTAGTATGGATCATGTCGATGAACCGCATGAAATGCCTATTGCCTTTAGTTATGTCACATTTTATTTTGCGACAGGACAACTCATAGGGCCAATCGTTTCAGGATGGCTTATCGAAGATTTTGGTGGCTTCAAAACTGCATTCCTTATGCTTACAATAACACTTGCCATCGGGGTTCTGTTTGCAATCTTACTTCGAATAAGTAGTAGAAAAAAAGAGAAACAAACAGTCAACGTGGAAGAAACGATCTAACAACACATATTCACCAAATGTTTGGAAGGTGATTACATGCGACATTTTACGACTCAATCACTAGCAATGTATATATGCAAAAATTTATATGACGAAACAAATTTGCATACATTTATGTTTAAAAATGACTTAATTATCTTTGCTTCTTCAGAAAATTCAATTTTAGGTCAATCTTTTTGCTTTGAAAATGTAACTCCTTCAATTGAAGATGATATTATGCTATTTCCAGCTTTCCATACGATTAAAAGCGGAGGTATTATTTCAATTACATATAATGACGAACCTGTATTTTCCGTTGGGATGGAAGGTGAATTATCTAAAATTCGTACAACGTTGCGTATGCTCTTTCACTTCGTTAACATGTGGCTTGGATTTCGAGAACGTTTACTCAGTATTGAAAAAACTCACAAATTAATATTAGAAAATATTAAAGATGGATACTATGAAGTTGATTTAAAAGGGAACCTCACTTTTTTTAATAGTGCCTTCAAGGAGATGATCGGATATTCTGAATTTGAACTGCTTGGCATGAATTATAAAGCGTATACATCTAAAGAAACATCAAAACTTATTTTCACCATGTACAACAATGTGTACAAAACGAGAAAAGCTTCCGAAATGTTGGAATTTCAATACATTAAAAAAGATGGTGAAACATTTAATGCAGAAGTTTCCATTAACCTTATTAATGACGAGGCAAATAAACCAATCGGTTTTTGCGGAATCGTCCGTGACATTACGGAACGAAAAAAATCAGAAGAGCTTATCAATTTTTATGCTTATCACGATCCGTTAACAGAGTTGCCAAATCGGCGCTATTTTGAAAGTCAATTAAAAAAAGCGATCAACGAAGCAGACGAAAGAAAAAAAATGCTAGCTGTGTTATTTATTGATCTTGATGGATTTAAACAAGTCAATGATACTCTCGGACATTCAGCAGGAGACAAGTTATTGCAGCAAATTGCGAACCGACTTACCTCCCATCGTCCAGATAAAACCGTCATCTCAAGATTAGGCGGTGATGAATTTACGATCCTCATTCACGACTTAGACTATTTTCATGAAGTTTATGTTAAGACGAAGTCAATACTTGAACTTTTTCAAAAAAACTTTACAATTTCGGGCGTGAATTTTACAATTACTGCAAGTATCGGTGTCTCACTCTATCCAACCGAAGGGAAAACACCTGAAGAACTTATGATTAACGCTGACCTTGCCATGTATAAAGCAAAACAAACAGGTAAAAATACCTTTCGCTTTTACGGTCATCTTCATAACTCGTTTCTAAAATAAAAGATTTTGTTCTTTTAAAAGAATGAAGTCTTTTATTTATTGCTTAACTTTATCTTTTTTGCTATGATTAATTTAAAACGTTCTCTATAGTGAACATAAGGGAGGAATTTTATGCGGCTTTTTTACAATGAAGCGAAACAGCTTGTTGATCGAACAATGCAGAATGAACATACCATTATCGAAATCAAAAAAGAAGGCACGCTAGACTACGACCTTCAAGTGATCCGAATCCAACGGGCCCTTCGAAAAGTGTATGAAGCAGGTTTTAAGGATGGACTCAACAGTAAACAAAACCAAGCTTTCTAACGAGCTTGGTTTTGAAGTTCTGCAATGACTTTTTCGATTAAGCGAGCTTGTGTATTTTCAAATGCTGTTTTCGCCAAATCAATTAATTGCTTATCTACGTCTACTTGCAACTGGCTTAGCAACACTTCAATATATTGGGTATCTGTTTGAATCGCTTGTAGCAACAATGTTTCTTGTTTACCGAAACTTAATCCTTCCATTACCGCTGTCGTGAATGACCGTTTCGTAAATGTATCGTCAAAATAAATAGCTGTTGTATGATCAGCTAAAAACAAATCCACATAATGAAGTGCGATAATTCGATTCAGTCGTTCATATTCTTGCTTCGACAATTGAGAAAGCGAATCATCTAATTTTTCAACTGCAGACGTTGAAAGGCGATCCATCTTTTGTGCAATGTCCATTAGATTAACAAAGACACGAATGTACAACAAACCGTTTGATATAAATAACGGGTTTAGACGCTTCATAAGCGGATCATTCGTTTTTAATTGCGTCCTTCGTATAAAACGCTCCGTATATTGTTCAAGCGTTCGAATCCATGTCATACGCTCCGAATTTTCAGCATGCTGTCGATTTTTTACCTCATCAACCGCGCGCTGGAACGCTTCCTCTTCATGATCTGAAATTTCAATTTCATGTTCTTTACTCGTATGCTGTTGGCGAAATTGTGCAAGCAATGAGTCCGGATCTTGTAAAACAGATTGACTTCCTTGCGTAGTTTTATGCGTTATAGACGTTTTTTCATGCTCCTCTTTTATTTCAGTTGTTTCTTCATTAAGTTGAGCGGACTTTAAACGAAAATAAATAATCGTTCCTATCGTTACAATTAATGCTACAAAAATGAATACTGCAAGAATACCCCAAGAAATATATAGACCATACGCTACAAAAGTAAGAAAGACGAAAACAATACTAAAACAACCAACTCTCATCTACATGCCACCCAATCCATCAGCTGCATTCTACACAATATCCGTACAATTCAAACTTATGATCGGTAATCGTAAACTCTTTCGGCTTCTCTACTAACGCGTCAAGCGGGCAAAGTTCAATCATACGAGATTTTCCACATGACAAACAGATTAGATGATGATGATGTTCATCATCTGAACAATGTAAGCGATAAATGCGCTCTCCATTAAGTTCCGTTGTCTCTAACATTTCAAGTTCCTCAAACAACGTTAAATTCCGATAGACTGTATCAAAACTGAGCTCAGGAAATACCGTTTGCATAAATGACAATACTTCCTTAGCGGACAAATACCGCTTTTCCTTCACAAAAATGCGTAAAATCTCCTCACGCTTATCTGTCTGTTTATAGCCTTTTTCTTTTAATCGTTCCATGTATTGTTTTACCATCTATTTCATCCCCAATACGTAACAAAATGAACAATTGCTCATCCCCTACATTATACCACAGGTCTGAGGAGTAAAAATTCTTCGAGATAATCTTCCCCCAACATGTGATAAATATGGGATAATTTAACTGTATTTATCAAAGATTGGGGGATTTTAAAATGCTTACTCGAAAAGA
>NZ_JBEUEL010000046.1:0-15822 GCF_041725775.1 Pueribacillus sp. YX66
ACCTTCTGACATTTTTTGTATAGTTGTTAAGGTTGCTTAAGCACCATTATATTGACAGTTCAAGTGAGAGCCCTATCGACTTACACAAAATTCTTGACGGTACCGATTATATTGCGATGAATCAGCCCTTTGGTTTGAAATTAAACAATTTACAAATGATGGATTATGATCCTTATGGCCGTTTTAGCGGTAGAATGGGAAAAATCAGTAGAATGCATGGTGATCTAGCGTTTTTACAACATACAGTTGCATCTTTGAATGAAACAGGAAAAGCCGCTGTAATAGTTCCTGTAGGAGTATTATCAAGAAGTTCTCATGCTGAAAGGGCATTTAGAGAATATATTGTCAACAATGATATTATCGAGGCTATTGTATTATTACCAAATAAACTCTTGTCGTATACAACGATTCAAACTGTGCTACTAGTATTAAATAATAAGAAACATTCAAGTAGAAATCAACAAGTTTTGTTTATAAATGCCGAAGAACAGTCTACAAGCAAAGTACGATCACAACATTATTTAACACAAGACAATATTGAAACAATTGTTGCTATGTATGAACGTTCTTCAACAGATACAGATGATGTTAAAATTGTTAAACTGCCGGAGATTATAGAGAATGAATTTAATTTAAATCCAAATCAATATTTTACAAGCCAAACTGTGGAAACCCAATTTGGTGATGTCATTATAAATAAAGCTGTATATGATGAAAAGGTTAAAAATAAGAGGACTTTAAAAGAGATAGCCCAATTATCGCGCGGAGTTAACTTACCGTCAAAGAATACAATTAAAGAAGGCCAAAAAGGATATAAGGTTATCCAACTAAAGGATGTAGAAGATGGTAAAATAGACTTAGAAAGTATTGAAGTAATTCCAGTTAATAATGCTGAACGTTATATGGTTGAGAGTGGTGACATTATTATAGCTAGTCGTGGAACAGCTTATAAAGTGGCAATTGTTCCCGACCATAACGAACCTTTAGTACTATCTAATATGTTTATAAGAATTAGAATTAAGGATAAGGCATATAAGCCGGAGTACATTAAAGTTTTCCTTGATAGTCCAGTTGGTGTGGCTCTCATTGAGGGAATGAAAAAGGGTGGAACTGTAAAAGCATTAACAACGCGGGACATTGAGGATATTGAGTTTCCTGATATTGATTTAAATGATCAAGAGAAAATAGTACAGACAGTAAAAGATGCTGAACTGAAATATATGGATTTGCTCCAACAAGCACATGAAATATTAAGGCACGGGAAGTTAAGTGCTTATACTAAGATGGGGTTTAGAAATGTTATTGAGGAATTGTATTAATTAAATCTAAGTCAACTTATAAGAAATGATTTTACTAGCAGTCACTTATCTATAGGTTTTTTATTAATAAACAAAAGGATTTCCATTTGTTCTCCCCCATTTCTTTAATACTTCATAAAATGGGGGACCCAATAAACCTATTATATATAAATACAGGTAAATAATTTGAGGAATTGAGAAAGGAAAGAAAAATTATGACAGAAAATCAACGTAACACACAAACAACGATAAACGTGCAAAAACAAGCCAATTTAATTTGGAACGTTGCTGATATATTAAGAGGCCTATACAAGCCACATGAATATGGAAAAGTGATTTTACCCATGACCGTAATTAAACGTCTTCACGACACGTTATTACCAACACGGGAAAAAGTATTGAAGGCTTCAGAACAGTATAAAGAAATGAACGATGCATTTCGTCATCGTTTCTTAACACAAGCATCGGGTTATTCATTTTACAATACAAGTGTATATACATTTGATACGCTGCTTGCGGACCCAACAAATATAGAAACAAACTTCCGAGCTTACTTAAATAGCTTCTCAGATAACATGCTAGATATTTTAGCTAACTTTAAATTCGATGTTGAAATTTCTACATTAGCTGAAAATGATGCGCTATTCCATGTTATTCAAGAATTTAATAAAAAGGAATCATATCTTGGCCCAGATAAAGTAACAAGTACAGATATGGGATATATTTTTGAGGAATTAGTTCGTAAATTTTCAGAAAGTTATAATGAAGAAGCAGGGGAACATTTTACAAGTCGAGATATTATCTATTTAATGACAGATTTATTATTAATTGAAGATAGAGATACGTTAACAGGAGAAGATGTTGTAAAAACTGTGTACGACCAAACGATGGGAACGTCACAAATGCTATCAGCAATGCAAGAACGTATCCGTGATTTTAATGAAAATGCAGAGGTAAGAACATATGGACAAGAATTAAACCCGGAAACATATGCTATTGCCAAAGCAGATACAATGATTCGCGGTGGAAATCCAGACAATATGGCTTTAGGAAGTACATTATCAAATGATCAATTTGAAGGATATGAATTTGATTACTGTATCTCCAATCCACCGTTTGGAAGCGACTGGAAAAGGGATCAAAAGGCAGTAAAAGATGAACATGCATTAGGTGAAAATGGACGTTTCGGCGTAGGACTTCCGAAGATAAGTGATGGCCAATTGCTCTTTCAATTAAATGGTATTTCAAAGTTAAAAGAGACTGGTAGAATGGCAATTATCCATAATGGCTCTGCACTATTTTCAGGTAATGCAGGTGGTGGCGAGAGTAGTATTCGTCAGTATGTTATTGAAAATGACTGGTTAGAAGCAATTGTTCAATTACCGAATGACTTGTTTTATAACACAGGTATATCTACATACATATGGGTTATTACGAAAAACAAATCGCCTGAACGTGAAGGGAAAGTACAATTGATTGATGCTTCCAAAATGTATGAAAAACGAAGAAAAAACATAGGGGAAAAGCGTGTCGATATTTCAGAGGAATGTAGAAATATGATTGTGCAAGCATATGGCGAATTTGATAATAAGGAATATAGAGTCGATGAAAAAATAGTAGAGTCAAAGATTTTTGATAATGAAGATTTTGGATATACACGAGTTACGGTTGAAAGCCCACAACGTGATGAAGATGGGAATATTATCTTAAAGAAAAATAAACCGGTAGCAGACCCGGAATTGCGTGATATAGAAGAAGTTCCTTTAAAAGAAGATATCGATGCCTATTTTGAACGTGAAGTATTACCATTTAATCCAGATGCTTGGATGGATCGAAAAAAAGATAAAGTTGGTTATGAAATTCCGTTTACACGTTTGTTTTATAAATATAGCCCACCAGAACCTTCGGAGGTAATAGCAGAACGTATTAAAAAATTAGAAGAATCAATTGTTGCAAACTTCAAAGCTTTATCAGGTAAGGATGTGAGTAATGTTGGCTAAAGAAATGAAAGATTCGGGTGTAGAATGGATTGGGGAGATACCATCCCATTGGCAGATTGCACCTTTACATCGATTATTTTTTATTAGTGCTGGGGGAGATGCAAAGCATGAATTTTATCAGTTAGAAAAGGACGAAAATCACCCTTATCCAGTGTACACAAACACTAAGGATGAATTTAAAGTATATTCATATACTTCTAAACCTGTGTTTCCTAAAAATAGCATTACTGTTAGTGGAAGAGGAGAAATTGGTAGAGCATTTTTTAGAAACGAACCATTTGATGCCATTATAAGATTATTGGTATTAGTACCCAAGCTACATTGCTCTCCAGAGTATTACACATACTTTATTAATGATGTTTTAGTATTCAATACTGACAGTTCAGCCGTCGGTCAATTATCAACACTACAAATTTCCCCATATAGGGTAGCTGTTCCTCCTTTGGATGAACAGCAGAAGATAGTTGACCTTTTAAGCGAAAAGGTTGGAAAAATAAATAACATTATAAAAGAAAATAAAAAATCCATCTTGGAGTTAAAAGATTATAAACAATCTATTATTACAGAAGTGGTTACAAAAGGATTAGACCCGAATGCTGAAATGAAGGATAGTGTGATTGAATGGATGGGGAAAGTACCAATAGATTGGAACGTAAGAAAAATAGGGAACTTTTTTAATCAAGTAAAAGATAAAAATACAGATATGCAGGAAAAAAACTTATTATCTTTATCTTATGGTTCTATCATTAAAAGAGATATAAACACATCGGACGGCCTGTTACCTGCAAATTTTAGTGGCTACAATATTGTGCGTTTTGGGGATATAGTACTAAGAATGACAGATTTGCAAAATGATAAAACTAGTTTAAGAACAGGATTTGTAACTGAGAAAGGAATAATAACATCAGCATATATTACCATCCGAACTAGTCACACAGATATTATAAACCCAAAATATATTCAACTCTTATTACATTCATTTGATATTTATAAAGGATTTTATGGTATGGGAAGCGGTGTCCGACAAAATGTTACTTTTAACGATATAAAAAAACTGCCTATTATTTTACCTTCAAAAAGTATTCAAGATGAGATTGTAAAATATGTAGAAAAAAAAGCTACAAATATAGATAATCTTGTAAATGAAAAAGAAAAAATCATCGATGAGCTTGAAAAGTACAAAAAATCTCTCATCTACGAATATGTAACCGGAAAAAAAGAAGTATGAGGGGGTATGGAATGTGCTTGAAAACAAAGAAGAGCGTTTCGAAAGGGATATTGAAACTAGCTTGACAAATGAGGGCGGCTGGGAGTCAGTTGCCTTCAAAGATACAAAATATGACCCACAACTAGGGATGGATGTCTCTGTTCTATTGTCTTTTATTCGTGAAACCCAACCAAAAGCTTGGAAACGTTACGAAAAGATTTATCGTTCCGATGCTGAAACAAAGTTTATAAAACGATTTAATGAAGAAGTAAATGCGCATGGTCTTTTGCATGTACTACGAAAAGGAATTAAAGATCGTGGTGTGTCATTTAAAGTTGTTTATTTTCGACCTGTTTCTTCTTTAAGTTATGAAAATATTAAACAATTTGAAGCAAATCGTTTTCAATGTATTCGTCAGTTTGCATACAGTAGCAAAAACCGAAACACAATCGATATGGTATTGGCCGTAAATGGTATTCCTCTTGTCGCTTTAGAATTAAAAAACCAATATACTGGACAAAATGTTGAACATGCAAAACTGCAATTTGAAACAAATCGTGATCCGAGTGAACTTGTATTTCAATTTAATAAACGATTCCTAGTGTATTTTGCTGTTGATCACTTTGAAGTATATATGACAACCAAACTAGAAAAAAACAAAACATACTTCTTACCCTTTAATCAGGGATCTAATGGTGCTGGAGAAGTTGGTGGGAAAGGTAACCCCCATAATACAGACGGATACCCTACTGCATATTTATGGGAACAAGTTCTGCATCGTAATCAATTGATGGATATTATTGAACGGTTCATGAATTTTGAAATGAAAAAGAATATATTAATATTCCCTCGCTACCATCAATTGGATGTCGTTAATAAGCTTGTACAAGATGTAGCAGAACATGGTTCAGGGAAGAATTATCTTATTCAACATTCTGCAGGTTCGGGGAAATCGAATAGTATCGCATGGTTAGCGTACCATTTAGCTTCTTTGCATGATAGAGAGAACAATCCAATCTATTCATCTATTATTATCGTTACAGACCGGACAATATTAGACCGACAGTTACAGGACACGATTACAAGTTTTGAACATACTACGGGACAAGTTGAAACAATTGGCGATAATAAATCATCTCAAGACCTAAAAAATGCAATTAACGATAAAAAGAAAATCATCATTACAACACTACAAAAGTTCCCTGTCATTTATCAAGAAGTCGATACAGTAGAGGGAAGAAGATTTGCGATTATAGTTGATGAAGCACATTCCTCGCAAACTGGAAGAAGCGCACAGAAGTTAAAACAAGCCCTAGCAGATAAACAAGCATCGCTTAAAGAGTATCAAGAAATTGAAGAAGATATTGAAAACCAAACATTAGATGACCAAGATCAGCTCGTTCAAACGTTATTATCACAAGGACAACACCATAATTTAAGTTTCTTTGCCTTTACTGCTACCCCAAAAGAAAAGACGATTGAAATGTTTGGTACAAAACAAGCAGATGGTAGCTTTAGACCTTTTCATGTTTATAGCATGAGACAAGCGATTGAAGAGGGTTTTATTTTAGACGTATTAAAAAATTATATGACATATAAAACTTCTTATCGTATTGCAAAAGAAATAGAAGAAAACCCTGAATTACCGAAAACGGAAGCAGTTCGGGCAATCGCAAGGTATCAATCATTTCATCCTTGGGTATTGCGACAAAAAACAGAAGTAATGGTTGAACAGTTTAGAGAGGTAACAAAAAAGGCAATTGGTGGCAGGGCTAAAGCAATGATAGTTACCCCATCGCGCCTCCATGCGGTTCGTTATATGAAAGAATTTAAGGGTTACATTAAAGAAAAAGGCTATACAGACCTCGATGTCCTTGTTGCTTTTTCAGGTACTGTTACAGATGATGACAAAGAATATACGGAGTCGAATTTGAACGTAACGAAAGATGGAGAACGGGTTAAAGAAAATCAGTTAAAAGAAACATTTCATGGTGATGACTTTAATTTATTAATCGTTGCAGAGAAATATCAAACAGGCTTTGACGAGCCTTTACTTCATACGATGTTTGTCGATAAAAAATTACGCGGAGTGAAGGCTGTACAGACACTTTCTCGTTTAAATCGAACAATGCCGGGAAAGAAAGATACGTTCATTTTAGATTTTGTTAATACGGAAGAGGAAATATTGGAAGCATTCCAGCCTTTTTATGAAGTTACGACATTAAAGGAAGAAGTAAATTTAAATTTAATATACGATACACAAAGTAAATTACGTAAATTTGCATTGTACAATGATGATGATATTGCACAAGTGATGAAATTAGTGAAACAAGCACAAAAGAAGCAAGATGAGCGTTTATTAGGTCGCATATCTAGTTTATTCAAGCCTGTCATTCAGCGTTATGAAGACTTACCAGAAGACACCCAATATGAATTTAGAGTGACATTGCGTAACTTTGGTAAATGGTACAACTATGTTGCACAGCTAGATCGTACATTTGATATGGAATTACTAGAAGAAAACATTTACGCAAGTTATTTATTAAAGTTTATCCCTAAAGAAAAGCGTGAAAAGGTGGATATAGCAGATAAAGTAAAGCTTGAATATTATAAGCTGCAAAAGGACTTTGAAGGCGAGATTATGCTTGTTGCTGAAAGTGAAGAGGGCGGCACGTTAAGCCATCCTAAAGAATTCAATGCCAACGTTAAACCAGTTGAAGAGCGTGATTCGTTAGAAGAGATTATTCATCGAATTAACGAGCGGTTTCCAGATGATTTCTCTCCACAAGATCGAGTAATTGTGGAAACATTGCACAAGGCATTTACTCAAGAAGTAGATGCAAAAATAGTAAACATGGCTAAAAATAATAGCCAAGAAATGTTTGAAAACAGCTTGTTTAAAGATGTCTTCCTTGATCGAGTAATGGATGAGTACACGAAGAATACAGAAGCCTATCAAAGATTGATTGGATCTGACGATTCGTACTTTAAGACTGTCTATGCATTTATTGCTGCGGATGTTTATAAAACATTGCGGTCAGAAGTGTAAGTTGGAATACAGTATTAAAGGAATTTAATAGAGCTTTGCTATCCCTAAAATTAAGGTCTAATATTTGGTGCCTTTATGTATAAGCAAAGTGAATGTGAAGTATCGGAAGTAGGAATAGAGATATACAGCAAGTAGCAATCTAAAAAGGTTAATATTGAAAAAAACAGCAATGTCAGTCATTTCTAGAAAGGGTTAGAACTTTTAAGAGATGACTGATATTTTTATATAAAAATATCATTAAACTCGCTACGAACTTAGTGAATCCTTAAACAATTCTACAAGTAGGAGATGAATAGATGAATGACACTGGGTTCCCTTTTACTGATATAACAAAGTGGGAGAAAAATATAGCGGAAGGTCTTACAAAGATTAGAAGCACAATATCTAAAGCCAATCCCCTAATAATTATGGTTCAGTTGCATGTTTTAAAGTTTTTTAAACATCTTGGAGATATTGAGGCTTCGGTTCATGGTAATATTAGCCCTTTTGAGAACAAAATGCTTGATATTACGCAAAGTCTTATAGTAAGTAGTGACCTAAACACAGGAACTAGATGCTTAGATAAAAATGAAATAAATGAATATATGGAATTACTGGAAAGTCTGTTTACTGCTGCCACTATGTATGTACATCTTACACAGAAGGATGACTTGATTAAGTATTCACAAGGTATGCAAATGAATGTTTCTGGAACATTGTATCCCTTCTTTGAAAAAGACCATTTTACAGATATGTTGTCTCCATATACAGATCTTTTAGATGAGAATTTTGGAATTACAAGTATGGATTTAGTAGAAGGGCTTTTAGCAATCAGTAGACATTTGCGCACAATGGGATTTATGGAAGTTTTGCTAGATAGTGGTGCTTCACCTGAAAAAGAACTAACAGAAAATGTATTCTTACATTTAGCTGAATACTTTAATGTTGAAAGTATTACAGGTTGGCCTCAAGAGTTTATTAAGGAATTATCACTTCAACAAGGCGAATGCAAAGACTTTTATGAAAATGATTTACAAGTGATGATAAAAGAACCCCCTATAAAATACAAGCCCTTTATTGGTATAGGGGATAAATATTATTGTTTTTCTATTGATAATTTAATAGATAACTTTTACAGAACGGTTTTAAGAGCCTTGAGAAGGAAAAATGGAAGTATAACAAATAAGATAAATGACATCCAAAAAGATTTATCAGAGGAATTGCCTTTTAAACTATTTAAAACAATTTTGCCTACAGCCAGAACCTATCAAAATATATTTTATAAAGCACCAGTTGGGGCAAATGGGAAGAATGAATGGTGTGAATGTGACGGTATTATCCTATTTGATGATGTAATGATAATTATTGAAGTTAAGGGTGGAGCATTATCACCTGTTTCGCCCTTTTCCGATGAAGAGGCCTACAAAAAATCATTGAATGATTTGGCGAAAAACCCCTATGAACAATCTCTACGGTTTTATGAGGAATATAAGAAGGCAGAAAAGATAGAGATTTATCAAAAAGAGAGTAAAAAACGTTATAAATTGATTACTGCTATTGAGAATATAAAGTTCATTCAAGCTTGTTGTGTTACTTTAGATGATTTTAACGAAATAGCATCTCGAATAGAAAAGACAGAGTTTATCCAAAATAGTGATCTGCCTGTCTGGTGTGTTTCTGTAAACGATTTGAGGGTATACCCTGAATTATTTAGTTCCCCAAGTTTGTTCTTAAATTACTTATATCAAAGGAGCAAAGCTACTAGAAATCCATATATAAAACTAAATGATGAATTAGACCATATAGGGATGTATTTTGCTTATAATGATTATTCTACGCATATTAGCGAGATTGCTAGTGAGGAAGAAGACATAGGAGAAATATATATTGATAGTCATAGAGAAGAAATTGATGCCTACATGGCAAGAAAAATCAATTCTAATCTTGATGATGATGATGATGAAAGGGAAATCTTTCTAGATTTATTAATAGGACCAGCAGAAAAACCTAAACAAGAGATGGAGTTCGTGTTTGAACAGCTCATAAATTTATTAGACAGTACTAGAGATAATATGTGTATACGAGTAGCTAGATACCTTCTTTTATTAGACTCAAATTCGAGGGATAACCTTAGCGAGTTCCTTACGTCTAGAAGTAAGAAACTATTAGAATTTAGAAGGCGTAAAGCAATATTAACTCCATATATGTCGCCTAACTATAAAAAAGGTGATGGAATCCGAGAATTGCCAATCATATCGATATTCCTACTACATACATCCAATAAGATATTTAAAGATGTTGTGCAACGCAAGAGATTTTTGATGGAGAGAGTTCTATATGAAGATGAACCAACCTATTGCGTAGTAGTTGGTGTCAATAATAAAAAGGAATTAAAAAAAGTTATTACGCACATTATAGGCCCGGAACAATTTCAAGCTTTACCAGAGTCTGCATATAACCGGCTTAAAATTACTAGAGAACAGATAAGTAAGTCACGTAATATTAAAGAATTTGAATAGCAATCAGAAGTTAGAGTTATTTTCATAAATACGGGAATATAGTGAACCTCTAATGCAATTTTGTGAAAGTACGACATAGATAAAGGAAGTGTTACTAGATACTTAGGGTCGATGTTTTAGAAAGGTTTTCAAAAAGAGCTAATTTTGCAGGAGGATAAAATGTATCATTACTTTCTAGAAAACTACGAGAACTTACAGTTTAGAAAAGCAAAAGATAATTATAAGGGACTACGAAAAGCTCAGTTGGGGGCAGTACATGCAATAGCTTCCTATTTCACAAAGGAAAATAGTAATCAAGCATTAGTGGTATTACCAACAGGAACGGGTAAAACAGCAGTAATTATGATAAGTCCGTATTTATTGGAATCAAGAAAAGTATTAATTATTACACCCTCAATTTTGGTTAGGAATCAAATTGCAGAGGATTTTAGAAATCTAATAACACTTAAAGATATCAATGTATTGCCAGAGATTTGCATGAATCCAAATGTTTTTGAACTTACAGATACTAAAATTGAGAATCATATAGATACTATTAAACATAGTGATGTTATTGTTGCTACACCACATGGGGCGTATAACCTTTCAATAAGTACAGAAATAAAAGGTGAATTTGATCTAATATTAGTTGATGAAGCGCATCATGAACCAGCTAAGAAATGGCGAGAGGCACTTGAGAACTTTACTAATACCAAAAGAATATTGTTTACTGCTACCCCCTTTAGGTTAGATAATAAGAAAATTAAAGCAGATTTAATATATTCCTATTCTCTATCTCAAGCCTATGAAGATAAAATATTCGGTGAAATTACCTTTATCCCTGTTAAAATAGATGCCAATGAAAACCGAGATGTAAAAATTGCTGTTGAAGCTGAGAAAATATTCTATGAGGATAAATTAAAAGGATATAGGCATTCTTTGATGGTGAGGGCGGGTTCAATAGAAGAATCAAAAGAACTATTACAAGTCTATAAAACAAATACTGAATTAAAACTAGAAATTGTACATAGCAGGCTTTCTTCTAAAACGGTTAAAACAATTATTAATAAATTGAAAGATGGCAGATTAGATGGAGTTATTTGTGTGGATATGATGGCAGAAGGATTTGATTTCCCGAATTTAAAAATAGGCGCTATTCATTCTCCACATAAATCTCTTGCAGTAACATTACAGTTTATTGGTAGATTTGCGAGAACTAATGCTGATAATATTGGTGTTGCAAAGTTTATAGCAATTAATGATGAGGATTTCGTGCTTGAAAATCATAAATTATTTTCGCAAGATGCTATCTGGAAAGATATTATTATTAATCTATCTGAATCTCAGATTACCCAAGAAGAGGAAAATCAGCAATTTATAAATAGCTTTACTTTAGAATCAGATGCATCTAGGGAAATTATTAACGAAATATCTCATTTAAGGCCTAACTTCCATGCAAAAATATTTCGAACAGCTTCTTTTGACATTAATGCGAACTTTCCAGAAATGGGTCTGAAAATAGAAGGTGTTCTAGTAAATAAAGAAAATAGCACTGTTATAGTTATATTAAAGGAGTTAGTTGTTCCTAGATGGGCAACTACTCAAAGTGAATTATATGATCAGAGTTATTATTTAGTAGTACTTTACTATTCACATGAGACTAACTTGTTATTCATTAACTCACAGCTTAAAAATGAAAATTTATATTATATGGTTGCAGATGCATATTGTGGAGAAGATTCCTTTCAGAAAATAAGTAGGAATGAATTACATAAAGTATTAGGTGGCATGATGAATTTTGAAATTTTCAATTCGGGTTTGCAAAACCGTGTATCAAATGAGGAGTCTTATATTATTAGTTCTGGTCCTGATGTAAGTAACACATACGATCCTGCCACAGGTAAGTTATATGCTGCTGGACACGTGTTTTGTAAAGCGAGTAATAATGGGGTAGAAACGACACTTGGTTACAGTAGTGGTTCTAAAATATGGAGTAGTACATATGGCTCTATAAAAGAATTTATAGAATGGTGTCGTATAAATGCATTAAAAATAAATGACAAAGAACTTGTTGTTAAAACGAATACAGCATATGATTTTGTTCCAATTCCAGAAAAACTTATAAAGTTTCCGGAAACAATATTCTGTATTAAATGGTCTAATAATACTTACTCAAATCCACGTAATTTGATATTAAAAGGAAAGATAAGTGAGAAGACGATATTGGACATAGAATTAGGTATTTCTGCAGTTACTAAAAATGAAATACAATTCTATTGTAACTTTGAAGATACAAGTTATTTATATTCCCTCTCAGTTGAAGGAAAAGTAACATCAGTTCAAAAGGATAACGAATTTCTTCTACAAGTTGGAAAGCATCAACAAAGATTGTCAGATTATTTAAATGGCAATCCATTAGAAATGCTAACTACCGATTTATGTTTAGTTACTGATGGAGAATTAGCAAAAAGTAACTTTAAAGTTGAACAATTTGTACCTGACTTAATCAAGGAAGTGAAATGGGAGGAATTAAAAACAGATGTTACTGTAGAATTTGGAAGCACTGCGAAGTCAGGTATGATTTCTATACACGATGCTCTAGAAAAACTTTTAGGAGATGTAGGGTATGATCATCTGATTTACGATCACGGAACAGGAGAAGTGGCTGATTTTATAGGAATAAGTATTACTGCTTCCGAGATTAATATACATTTTTATCATGTAAAAGCCATGAAAGGAAAAACTTATAATAACTCTGTAAATGATATTTATGATGTTGTAGGTCAATCAATAAAGTCTATAATATGGTTGAAGACAAAATCTGTATTTAGAACAAAAATAATAAGTAGAAATAAATCGGGTTACTGTAAATTTATTTTAGGAAACTACAATGACTTGGTAAATGACCTTCAAACAAATAAAGTATCAAAAGCTAAGATTATAGCTGTACAACCATCTGTTAAGTTTAATCATAAAATGAGAGATAAAATAGCAGAATTGTTAGCTGCAACTAATCATTATATAAAACATTCAGGTTCAGCAAACGAATTTGAGATTTGGGGAAGCTGATTAATATACAATAAAAATGAGCGTTGGGGAGAAAATTCCCAAGCTCATTTTTTGCCTCTTAAATCACCACGGTGAACCGTACCATAAGTAGCTGGGAGGTCAATTTATGCTTAATTAGAAAGCATTCTTGTAATGAAGAAATTTGAGGTTTAACAAAAAATAGCCTCCTTGGTATAGTACAGGATGTCGATGCATCGACTCCGAAATTAGAAAACCAAGGAGGACTCAAAATTACCCTTTTATAAGGTGGAAGTGCTGTTAGGTGTAAAACAGTATCTATGAAATTTTGAGAATAAGCGAGCATTTGGAAGATATCTTTACTTTATTGAGGGAGGCATGAAAGGTATAAGTCTGGAAGGAAACCTTTATGTTGTCTTTCATAAACAATAATGTTAATAACAAAACAGAACATAGGGACGACGAAATCACTCGCCCTATAACTAATGCCTAGAAAGCCCTCTTTCAAATGCAGCTAAATGGTTTAAAGAAGCATTACGTAGCTGTGAGAACACCATTCTTACATCATTCGGTATGCTTTGTGATAAAAATCTTTCATACATGGAGATATTATCAATTTCTCCTTGAACACCTGCTGCATACGCAGCTTTTACATTTTCTGGGGTTGTAACAAACGATTGAGAAACATTCTGAGGTAATGGGACTTGATAACGATTAAAAAGCGGTAACAGTGCTTGGATATGTCTCATTTCTGCTTCTTGAATTTGTACAAATGTCCGTAAGTGTCCAAAGTTTTCTATTACGTTATTATATCTAGCTTGAGCCAAATATTCGTCTTGGAGGGCATAGGTCAACATTTCGGGTAAAGATAACGATACCGCGTTCAAAGCTCCATTAGCACCATAGTTTTCAATTTGTCTTTCAGTATCCTTTACTTTTGGTTCTTTCGAAAAAAAAACAAAAACCAAACAGCGTGATTTTGTTCATCTGAAGCCGCACGCCGAAATCTATCTTTGATCGTAAAGTCTTGTGCTCGATCTGCGATATCTAAATAAAAATCTACAGTCTCTTGTTCATCTTTAAAGGCGAATTCAATTCCTTCTCTATACTTGTTTGGACAAGTTTCAACGATTTGATAAGTTGGTTGTCTGCCTGTTAAAAATGTATAAATCTTGCTGAACTCATCAAGATGTCGTTTTTCATCTTTTTGGATTTCTAATATTTTATCCCTTTCATCTTGCGTTGGCGTCATGCTGGCTAATTTTTTGTAACAAGCAATGGCACTATATTCTCCATTAATTGCTTTTTGAATATCTTTTAATAGTTGAGTATCTGGTACCATCCGATAAAAAGCATCATGATATGGAACATCATATTGTTGATTTATATTCATCATTGTCCTCCTTTGTTTTAACAATCAAAATATTATATGTATCTAGAGTGGGTAATCGTGCATATTTATCCTTTTCTTTTTCGATATTTAGATATGTTATAATTTTTATACAGATGTGTTGGTTTTTTTTAATCAGATAGAGAGTTTATTGTGGAAGGTTGATGTAAAAATAAAAATGCGAAAAGGGACGAGGAGGAGTCAATGTTGATACGTGATTCAGATTTGCAGCATTTGCGACGTTGTGTTGAATTAGCAAAAACAGCCCTAGAGAAAGGGGATGAGCCATTTGGTTCAGTACTCGTTTCTGCCGATGGAGAAGTGCTTTTCGAAGATCATAATCACGTAGCAGGCGGTGACCATACGCAACATCCAGAATTTGCTATCGCACGATGGGCAGCCAATAACATGACACCTGAAGAGAGAAGCAAGGCGACGGTATATACTTCTGGTGAACATTGCCCGATGTGCGCTGCTGCTCACGGTTGGGTTGGTTTAGGTCGGATCGTGTATGCAAGTTCTTCTGAACAGTTGGTTCAATGGTTGAGTGACATGGGGGTCCCTCCTTCGCGCGTTCGGAATCTTTCGATTCAAGATGTGATTCGCGATACAATAGTTGATGGACCAGTTCCCGAACTAGCCGAACAAGTTCGCGAACTCCATCGTCAGTTCTATGCAAACCGACGTTTATGACAATGGTTAACCTGATAATCATGTCTACGATGAGCATTAATGTTATCGTTAATAGAATAAGTGAAAAAAACAGCACAGATATAAATTGCCCCCTAATTGTTAGACATACAGCTAAATCTAACTATTAGAGGTGCTTTTCTTATGGAAAAATTTACAAGTGAAGAAAAAAATTAAACTATTAAGCTAGCCAATCGGTTTCGGCTAAGATGGTTTGATACAGTATAGAAAGGTTTTGTCATTGTTCGTAGCCTTCTTTTTTTGCATATCCCAATAAGTATAGGAAAGCAAACGCGGGAATACGGACGATTTTTGTATTCGTTTTATGCTTTGTTATTCCAAAATCATCGTCACCACGAGTGACGACAATCGCTCCTTTTGTTTGAGGATCATTTGCCCATTCTACAATCGCCTTTTTTTCGGATACAGTAGAATTTTGTCTATACTTAATTTCTATTAAGATGTGACTAATTGGGAAAGAAACAACGATGTCGATTTCTTTTTGAGTTTTAGCACCCCGGAAATATCCAATTGACGGGTGTTGATCATAAAAAAGGCGTGGATATGTTTATATACCGATGTCTCAATGATTGTTCCCATTTCTAATTGTATTTCGCAAGTGAAAAGTGATCCACTTCGCAATTTAATTTTGATCCACTTGATTGGTTTCAAAATTGATCCATT
>NZ_JBEUEL010000047.1:0-14372 GCF_041725775.1 Pueribacillus sp. YX66
CTAAAAAGGATTCCAAAACCTTTCGTGAAGCTGTTAAAGCAATCTTTCGATTCTCAGATATTCAATTAGCTAGAGCAGAGAAAAACGAACTGTTACGTGCCTACGCGGACAATAAAAAGTATGAGAAAGCCTGCCAAAAACTAGATGAAGGATTTGAAGATGCTTTTCAATACACCGTCGTTGGTAAGGGGCACTCCCGATTAAATAGCACAAATTTGATTGAGCGTTTAAATCAAGAAATTCGCCGACGAGAAAAAATTATTCGTATCTTTCCGAATATCGCATCAGCGAATCGGCTAATTGGAGCTATTCTCATAGATATCCATGAAGAGTGGCTGAGTTCTCCCAGAAAGTATATTCAATTTTGAATGAAAATTGTTGGGGTACCCCCAACAATCAATCTTGGGTTAAAAACATGGTAAAGCAATTTACATAAGATCATGGACTTGACTCAAAAAACCTCGTTTAAGTCTCGATTTAACGAACATATTTTAGGCAGTTTACATAGGATAGGTTGAAATAGTAAAGAAGGAAGTGAGAAAGATGTACTTTGCACCGAATATGTATTTTCATCCTCACTATGCAAACGGGGGCCCGTTTCTTAATTATGGAAATGCCCCATATCAAGGAATAGATGACATGGGGCAATCGTATCCTTTGGGACGGCCAACAAAGGATAGGTTAAGTAGGGATCATGGGAACCGTCCATTTGTTATAAATATTCATAAAGCCGCAAGTAGAAACCGGACATTTCGAACGGCGATATGGACAGGGAATCACTTGCAAGTTACGTTGATGAGTATAGGAGTAGGTGAAGATATCGGCTTGGAAATGCATCCTCATGTTGATCAATTTCTCCGCATCGAACAAGGTCAAGGCATTGTTCAAATTGGTAATACACAAACAAATTTAAGTTTTGTTAGAAGAGTGTTTGATGATGATGCAATTTTTGTTCCCGCTGGAAAGTGGCACAATGTTATTAACATTGGTCATACTCCTTTAAAATTGTATTCGATTTATGCACCACCAGAGCATCCATTTGGTACCGTTCATGTAACTAAAGCTGATGCAATCGCTGCTGAACATTCATAAGTACTTTTTATGTTAAAGGTTAAAAATACACGTTAGAATAATTGAAAAACATTAAAGCCAAAATCTACAAAAGCTTATAATCGGATTATCTTAAGGTTATAAGCTTTTTTATTTATTTATTTACTAAATGAGGTCTTTATAGTAATGAGTGCAATTGTCCTCGGTTTCATGCTATGATAGACTGGAACTTTCGTTCGTGTTTGTGAAAGGGAGAGACTTACATCGTGGCAATTGGAGCACAACCATTTTTAAAGTGGGCTGGGGGGAAACGTCAACTCCTTCCAGAAATTCGCAAATATATTCCGAAATACTATGATACGTATTTTGAACCGTTCGTTGGAGCTGGTGCGGTTCTTTTTGATCTGCAACCGCAGAAAGCAGTGATTAACGATATTAACTTTGAGTTAGTTAATACATACAACGTGATTCAAAAGCATGTTGAGGAACTTATTGAAGCGTTAAGAAAACATAAAAATGAAAAAGATTATTTTTATGCGATTCGAGATTTAGATCGATCGGATGAATTTAAAAACTTATCGATGATTGAACGTTCAGCTCGAATGATCTATTTAAATAAAACATGTTTTAATGGTTTATTTCGGGTAAATAGTCAAGGTCAATTTAATGTTCCCTTTGGTAAATACAAAAATCCGAAAATTGTAAATGAAGATGTTTTACGAGCAGTGAACCATTATTTAAAAGCAAACGAGATTACGATATTAAATGTCGACTTTGAAACAGCTGTAGCTGATGCAAAAGAAGGCGATTTCATCTATTTTGATCCACCGTACGATCCGTTATCAGAAACGTCATCGTTTACAGGTTATAGTTTGGATGGTTTCAACCGCGAAGATCAATTACGTTTGCGAGACTTGTTTGTTGAGCTACATGAACGGGGCTGTTATGTGTTATTAAGCAATTCAGCGACAGATTTTATTAAAGACATTTATGCGGATTTTCATATTGACGTCGTTTCTGCAAATCGCAATATTAACTCGGTTGCATCAAAAAGGGGGAAAATTGACGAGGTGCTGGTGAGAAATTATGAGTGTGACCAATAAAGCTTGGGACGTGCTTTTCGAGCGTCACAACATTCTTCAGTTTATCGAACAACACGGCTATTTCATTATTCAAGCGAAAGAAATTAAAAAAGAGCGTGAGCCGAGGCTAATGGCAAAGTTTGACCATTCGAAACATTTGCCGAAGCTTTTTAAAGAGAATGGATTGTCTATTTTGCCTATTTCTCGTTCAAGTTATATTATTGGTGAATTTGATGCGTATGAGAAAGTAGAATATGATAACTCAATTAAACCTGAACAAATCAGTTTTCCTCCTGAAATTACGACGATTGATCCGACGAACTTGTATTCAGAAAGTTCAGCCCTTCATTGTGCATTTGTGACAGGAATGATTGAGGATGTTCTCGGTGAGAAGGCATTTCAAACGATTTCGGGGCGAATGTCATCGCAACAGTTTGATTTTAATATTCGGATGCGAAGTGGTTTTGACCATCAAATTACTATAAAAAATTCACAAGTGGAAATTGATGGCGGTTATGAAAGTATAAGTCAATTTATGCTTATTGAAGCAAAAAATCAGAAGGTTGAAGACTTTCTTGTTAGGCAACTTTTTTATCCGTACCGATTATGGAAACGGAAAACGAATAAACGGGTGAAACCGATTTTTTTTACATATTCAAATGATATTTTTAGTTTCTTTATTTATGAGTTTTTAAACGATGAACGTTATAATTCGTTACAGCTTGTGGAGCAAAAAGATTATATCATCGCTCATGAGCATTTAACATTTGAAAATATCATTGATCTTTTTAAACAAACTAACGTTCAGCCGGAACCTAAATTTCCGTTTCCACAAGCGGATTCATTTCCAAGAGTTGTCGATTTGTTAAGTTTGCTCATGGGACAAGATCTAAGCAAGCATGATATCACATTAAACTATGACTTTGACGACCGGCAAACAAATTATTACACGACGGCAGGCATGTATCTTGGTCTCATTGAAAAATATACAAATGATGACCGGCAAACGATGTTCACATTAACACGAGCAGGAAAACGATTGATGGGGCAGAGGACGAAAGAAAAATTTCTTAAACTTGCTCAACTTATATTTGAACATAAACCGTTCAATCAGGTTTTTGCAGAATATTTGAAAACGAATCGATTACCATGCAAGCAACGGGTTGTTGAAATTATGAAGAACTGCCAGCTATATAATCTTCATGCAGATAGTACTTATTATCGCCGTGCACAGACGGTGTTAAGCTGGATTAAATGGATTGTAGAATTGCCGAAAACATATTAAAAGTTCTAGGAAAATTCACACGCTTCAGCTAGTCATAATCGTCATGAGTTTTTTGTTATAGTAGCGACTTTTGCGCTTTTTTTGCTAGAAGTATCGGAGTATTGAGTCTTTTCGACAGGCAATTGCAAGCAGTACTTATTCGTTTGCTATGCTTCATTCTCAAAGCCCGTGTTGTTCTTAAACTTTCCCGTTTTTTTGAAAGTCGATTTAGATTTGTACTTGTGATAATTCAACTATATATTTAGTGTTTTCTCCCTATAGAAATAGAAATGGCCTGTTAGTTATAATATGTAAATATACAGTTAAAAAGCTGTCGGAGAAAGATTTTCGACAGCTTGAACGTTAGTTTAATGATAAAATTCGATATCAATTTTCTTTTTATCGTCTTTCATTAATTTAGGCATGCGTACTTCGAGTACACCATTTCGATAAGATGCTTTTACTTCTTCATGACTCACACGGCTTGGCAGAGTTACGGAGCGGTGAAAACGGCCAACGAAACGTTCCTGCCGGTGAACATTTTCTTCTTTCGTTTCTTTTGAACGATTCATCGTTCCGCTTATCGATAGTCTATTATCTTGAATGTCGATATTGAGATCTTCTTTACTTTCAAGACCTGGAAGATCACACGTTGCAATGATTTCGTTTTCTGATTCATGAACGTCGACTCTTATTCCGCTAAAGTGCTTATCAAAACTAATTGTAGAAGCAAAGTCAAAGTCTGAAAAGAAATTCTCAAAATTTTTGCGCATATTTACTAATTGTCTAAACGGATCATATGGGGTGAGAGTCATAGGGGAACATCCTCCTTTATAGTCTTTTGGTCACCCTTACTATTTCCTCAATTTTAAAAAATAAACATTGTTTTCACATGATAGATTGCATGTCTTTATAAATTTGTGTTATTATGACAAAAAGGCAGAATAATTAGACATTTTACATCTAAGTATAAACTAGGATAAATTTTCAAAAACTATACAAAGGGGAGATAAGATGTTTAAGAAGAAACATATCTTTTTGTCCATGCTGTTACTTTTAGTCTTAGCACTTATGACAGCATGTGGTGGCGGAGATGATGATGGTGCAGCAGATGATGATAAAGGCACTCCAGCTGATAGCGATGGTACCATTGATTTGCTTATGGGAACAGGGAGCCAAGGCGGTACATACTTCCCACTAGGTGCGGAGATGGCTAACGTATGGAACAATAATATTGAGAATGTAAACGTAACATCGACAGAATCTGGTGCTTCTGTAGAAAACTTAGCGAAAATTTCAAATGGTGAATTTGACCTTGGTATGACTGTTAACCTTCCTGCATATGATGCATTAGCTGGAACAGGCGACTTTGAAGGGAATAAGGTTGAAAACTTTGCGTATATTGGACACATTTATCCTGAAGTGCTTCAAGTCGTAACACGTGAGAGCACGGGCATTAATAGCATTGAAGATTTAAAAGGGAAACGAGTTGCAATTGGACCACCTGGAAGCGGAACACAGGCTGCAACGATCATGGTACTTGAAGCGTACGGCTTAAAAGAAGGCGATTATGAAGCGTATCAAGAAGGCTTTGGTGACGCAAAGTCAAAGCTTCAAGACGGAACGATCGATGCTTCATTTGGGCTTCTTGGACTTCCTGATGCGGGAATTGATGAGTTACAAGCGTCGGTGAATGATGTAAAGTTTTTACCGATTTCAGATGAAGCGATTGAGTATATCGAAGAGAACAGCGGTTATTCTGCGTATACGATTGAAGCAGGGGCGTATGAGTGGCTAGAAGAAGATATTCCAGCTGCTTCAGCTTTTGCGGTTCTCGTCGCGAATACGGATACAGTCGATGATGATTTAGCATACCAGCTTGCAAAAGTGATGCTTGAAAATTCTTCTGAAAACACTCATCCTCAAGCAAAACATATGACGGAAGAAAATGCACTGAACGGACTTGGTGATTTACCATTGCATCCAGGTGCAGAAAAATATTATCAAGAAATTGGGATAAGATAAGTAATCTGTTTTACTTAAAGGGCCAGACACTCGGTGTCCTGGTCCTTTTTTTAACAAGTAGCATACTTCTAAGAGGTAAAAAGGGCGGGTGATTACTTGAAAAAGTGGTTTAAAAAAGAACGAGAAGAGGAAAATGATGTAAAAGATGAGGACTTATCCGTAGATGAAATATTAGAAAAGTATGACCGCGAAAGTACGTATCGCAGGAATCTTGGAAAATGGTCTTGGGTTGTGTTTTTTCTTGCAGTATCTTTAACACTTTTCCATTTATTTACCGGCTTTCGTGGAGCTTTTGAAGCACGTATTCAAGGACCGATTCATCTTGGTACAGCATTAGGACTTATTTTTTTGCTTTTTCCAATTAAAAAAGGGTTGCAACGTAAGCAAAAAGGTGTTCCGTGGTATGATGCTATATTAGCTTTTATCGCTCTCGGTGTCGGATATTATAACGTCGTTTTTTACGAGGAGCTCGTTAGCCAAAAAATTGTTTTCGGTTATACATCGTTGGACTACATTGTCGCAACATTGGGGGTTCTTCTCGTGCTCGAAGCGGCAAGGCGCTGTGTAGGTTTGCCGATTGTGATTGTTGCAGGAATTGGAATTTTATACGCGTTGTACGGGAACTATATTCCGTCGAAAATGTTTGCGCATCGAGGATTTGATTGGGGAACGTTAGTAACAGACTTATATTTAACGACAAAAGGAATTTATAGTACACCTATTCAAGTATCTTCAACGTTTATTTTTCTATTTTTACTTTTCGGTGTAATGTTAATTCGGACTGGCGTTGGACAATTTTTTAATGATTTCGCTTTTGCGCTTACTGGTCGATTTACAGGAGGTCAAGCGAAAGCGGCGGTTGTTGCAAGCGGATTGCAAGGAATGGTTTCTGGAAGCTCGGTTGCGAATACAGTTGGCTCAGGTTCATTTACGATTCCGATGATGAAAAAAGCTGGCTATAAGCCGGAGTTTGCAGCTGCAACAGAAGCGAGCGCTTCAACAGGTGGCCAAATCATGCCTCCGATTATGGGCGCTGCTGCGTTCATCATGGCTACGTACACAGAAATACCGTATAGCCATATTATGCTTGTTGCCATTATTCCAGCTACACTTTATTTTTTAGGAGTTTTTTTCGGGGTTCACTTTGAATCGAAAAAAAGAGGAATTGTTGGTTTCTCAAAGGATTCACTGCCGAGAATCGGTCAGTTAATGAGGGAACGAGGCTATTTAATTTTACCGCTTGTCGTTATATTTTATACGTTATTAACAGGTCGGACCCCAATGAGGGCAGCATTAATCGCGATTTTAGTTTCTTTTTTAGTTAGTTTAATTCGAAAAGAGACGCGAATGTCGATTTGGGGTGTTTTTAAGGCATTTGAAGAAGGTGCACGAACGGCATTACCGGTTATAGCCGCTTGTGCAGCTGCAGGCATTATTGTTGGTGTCGTTGTTCAAACAGGTCTAGGAGGAAGAATTGCAAATGGAATTATTGCTCTAGGTGGAGGAAGCTTAATTTTTACACTCTTTTTTACGATGATCGCATGTTTGATCTTAGGTATGGGATTACCGACAACGGCAAACTACGTTGTTACTGCAACGATGGCTGCCCCTGCTTTAGTGCTAGGCTTAGACGTACCTGTACTTGCCGCTCATTTCTTCGTCTTTTATTTTGGAATCGTTGCTGACATTACACCACCAGTTGCTTTAGCAGCTTATGCGGGAGCGGGATTAGCGAGGGCGAATCCATTTATGAGTGGAGTGACGGCCTTTAAGTTAGCCACAGCTGCCTACATTATTCCGTATATGTTTGTATTGAATCCACAATTATTGTTAATTGACGCTGAATGGATTCCAACGTCAATCTCAGTTATTACCGCTGTCATAGGCATGATTGGCATAAGCAGTGGTTTGATGGGCTACTTTATTCGAAATGCTTACATATGGGAGCGATTTGTATTATTTACTGGAGGATTAGCTTTAATCTTTCCGGAAAATGTAACAGATATAGTTGGAGTTTCGGTGATTTTAGGCGTCTTATTTATTCAATCACGCCGTCCGAAAGATATTATTGAACGTCCGCGCATGTCACTTAGTTAATCTTTTTTATTTAGGCTTGTGAACGAGATCAGTTGTTCACGAGCCTATTTTTGTTCATTTTCATCTCAATATAACGTAAGTTAACATTGGAGAGTAATTTTTTTGCTACTTTATGAAATATTTATTACATTTCACTATCATTTTGAAAAACAATTGCGTATAATGAAATAAAACTAACATAAATTAAAATAATGAAATTCAAATTTCAAAATCAAAAAAGGGATGTGTGGAATGGGCAAACAAGTCGTTGTGCCAAATGTAATTTCTAAGAACATGTCACGGTCGGTAGAAGCGTTTGAAGAGGCTAAGCAAGTTATTCCGGGCGGAGTAACCGCAAACATTAAGTATTTTCAACCGCATCCGATCGTCATGGAGAGGGGGAAAGGAAGTCGATTAATTGATGTAGACGGTAATGAGTATGTTGACTATTTATTATGTTATGGAGCGCTTATTGCAGGGCATGGGCATCCGAAAGTAAATGAAGCGGTTGTAACTTTTTTACAGTCAACAGGATCTGTTTTTGGAGCACCTCATCAATTAGAATTAGCGATGGCCCAAAAATTATGTGAACTATTCCCAAGTATTGATATGGTTCGCTTTACAAATTCAGGACTTGAAGCAACTTTGCTAACGATTCGGCTCGCGAAAGCGATAACCGGGAAACGAAAAGTTGCAAAATTTGAAGGTCATTATCACGGCGGGTACGATCAAATGCTTATAAGTGTGAATCCAGATGTAATGAACGCTGGTCATGAAACAATTCCTCGATCTGTTCCTGATTCAAAAGGAATTTCAGATTATGATCTTGAGCATACGATCGTGTTGCCGTTTAACAATATAGCTGAAACCGATCTAATTTTGCGGAAGCATAAAGACGAGATTGCAGCTGTCATTTTAGAGCCTGTTCAAGGAGGATATATTCCAGCTGATGAGCATTTTATGTATCAGTTACGTAAAATAACAGAAGAGTTAGGGATTTTGTTAATTTTTGATGAAGTTAAAACCGGATTTCGTCTCCATTTAGGAGGAGCGCAGTCAGTTTACAACGTAAAACCTGATTTAACCGCATTAGGAAAAGTACTCGGTGGCGGTTTCCCGATTGGTGCGGTTGGAGGAAAAAAAGAAATGATGGAAATCATGTCACCTGAGCGCGGAAATGATATTTTAATTGCAGGTGAAAAAAACAAGCGATCTGACGACATCATGTTTCATAGCGGGACGTATAACGGTCATCCGACGGTACTCACTGCGGGTCTTGCCACGATTGAAGTGCTTGAGGAAGGTGACACGATGCGAACTCTTCTCAAAAATTCAAAAATGTTAAGAACGGAACTCGAATCATTATATCACCGTTACAACATTGATATGCAAGCGATTGGTATGGGGAGTATGTTTAACATTGTCTTATCAAATGAAAAAATTAGTAACTACCGTGACATGGGTAAAGCAAATGTTGACTTAAGAAAACGAATCGATTATGAGTTATTAAAATTAGGGATTTATACGAAGCCGATGAATCGCTATTCCTTATCTGTTGCTCACACAGAAAACGATATACATGATACAATAGAAGTACACGAACATGTCATTAAAAAAATACGTTAGTAACAACAGGCTCCCACTTTTTGTGGTAGCCAACTTTTTTAATGGAAGGGATAGCGAATGGTTGATGTGTATCGATACATTTCAGAAAAAGTAAATGAAATGAGTAAGTCACAACGAAAAATTGCTCTCTATATTTTAAGTAATACCGAATCTGTTCCTTTTTTTAATGTTGGGCAACTTGCAAAAATGGTAGGGGTTAGCGAAGCGACTGTCGTTCGCTTCGCAACTTTCCTTGGCTACGAAGGTTACCCTGAATTTCAACGGGCCATGCAGGAAGCGGTAAAAAAACAGTTGACGACGGTTGAACGGTTAAAGCTGTCTGATGATGTCTATGACAAAGAAGATAAAGCGATCTATGAAATGTTTAATGAAGACGTTCAACGAATTCAAATGATGGCTGAACAGTTAGATCTTGCGAAATTTCATGAAGCGGTAGACGCCATTATTCAGGCGAATCGGATTTTTATTATTGCAAATCGAAGTGCAGTTTCTGTTGGATCGTTTTTAGAATTCTATTTTGACCTCATGTTTGAAAATGCTGAACTTATCCGTAATCCACATGGAATTTCTGAAAAGTTGTTTCGAATCGATGAAAATGATGTCGTCATTGGATTAAGCTTTGCTCGGTATACGAAAAATACTGTCGAAGCCGTTTCGTTTGCAAAAGATCGCGGAACGAAAGTGATCGCGATTACAGATAATATGCTTTCTCCTTTAATTCCATATGCTAACATTGCGTTATGTGCAAGAAGCGATATGCCATCGTTTATCGATTCTTTCGTTGCGCCATTAAGTTTAATTAATGCACTCATTACAGCCGTCGGTAGAAAAAAACGTGTTGAAATTGAGCAACATCTAGAAGAACTAGAAGACGTTTGGGAACGGTTCAGTATATTTAGCCCTCAATAAGTTGAGGAGTATAATCGCCTCCGTGTAACGAACAAAACATATCTGCGATGGCATGAAGCTGTGCCGTAGCGTTAGATGCTTTAACGGAAGGCAATAGATAGACGATATGTAAACCATTTTTCGTATTTTCGGAAACACTCGCCCGTTTCGAATCGACAAATGGACTTCCAAATGCACCTTTATCGTCACGTAGCATAAGTTTGTTTGTTAAATTGTATATCCGTCCGTTTAATGCTTCGTATTCATCTTGTTTAGCACCGATATCAAGTTGAACCGGTGTAGCAAGTTTGTCCAAATCGTACATTCCGAAAGGAATTTTGTATTGTAAAGATAAAAGGTTTGTCACATCTACCGCAGAATTAATAGATTGAATGAATTTTCCTTTCGTTACCCTTCGCAACAAAGCTTCTGCTGAATGACGATATCTTGACGGATCGATTCCGAACGTTTTTACGATCGTTCGCCACTCCTGAATAGCTGAGTTCTCGGCTACTTTTTTTCCTTCAAATTCAAATTTTAAATGCTCTTGAAATAAATGAAAACGCCCACGAAGCATTTGAGGTGAAGAACTTACAACGATGTTGTTATAATGAATAACACCAAGTTTAAAGCGTGGAACGTGTTGAAAAATTGCTCTTGAAATTGAAACATGAACCATATCGTGACCTCCTTGTCGCCTCATCGTTACTAGCAAACATTTTAACATACGATCACTCTTTTGATGAAAAGGAAGGAATGCTTGATGTCGTTAAACATGCTCAAACAAGAAATAATTGAATATAGTAAAACAATCGGGATTGATAAAATTGGATTCACGACAGCGGATCCGTTCGTTGAGCTTAAGGAGCGACTTCGTACGCAGCAACAATTAAATTATCAGTCAGGGTTTGAAGAGCAAGATGTTGATAAACGTACCGATCCAAAACTCATTATGCCTGAAGCAAAATCGATTATCTCTATTGCATTAGCCTATCCATCAAGATTGAAAAAAACGCCAAAAAATGAGAAGCAAAATCGCCGCGGATTGTTTGCAAGCGTTTCATGGGGTCGTGATTATCATGTCGTTCTTCGTGAGCGGTTAATTAAACTTGAAGCTTTTATTAAAGAACGTGTGCCTTTAGCAGTCACAAAATCTATGGTCGATACAGGAGAGTTGTCTGATCGTGCCGTTGCGGAACGAGCAGGACTAGGATTTGTCGGAAAAAATTGTTCACTCATTACACCAGAGTTTGGTTCATATGTATATTTAGGTGAGATGATTACGAGCCTTCCGTTTCCACCTGATGAACCCATTTTAGATTCATGTGGATCATGCAACAAATGTGTCGAAGCTTGTCCAACAGGAGCACTTGTTCAAGGTGGCCAACTTAATGCGAAAAAATGTTTAGCATATTTAACGCAGACGAAAGACTTTCTCCCCGATCAATATCGTGACACGTTAGGCAATCGACTATATGGAATGGATAAATGCCAAATCGTATGCCCACGTAATCAAAATAAAAACTTTTATTTGCATGAGGAGTTTGAACCAAATCCAGAACTTGCGATGCCTCCATTAAAACCGTTATTAAAAATAAGCAACCGAAAATTTAAAGAAACATTTGGAACTGTATCGGGATCATGGCGAGGGAAAAAGCCAATCCAACGAAATGCAATCATTGCTCTTGCCTATTTCAAGGATGAGACGGCACTCGATGATTTAATCGATGTGATGAAAACGGATCCTCGTCCAGTTATTCGGGGGACGGCGGCATGGGCCATCGGTAAAATTGGTGGTCAAAAAGCGATTTTAGCATTAAAAACGATGGAAACGGTAGAAAATGATGAAGAAGTGTTGCAGGAAATAAAAAAAGGTCTAGCTATCGCAAAAAACAAGCTAACAAAAGAGTCGCCTTCTCGCTCGTAATTTTATACAATATGGAAAGTACTTTACTAAGTAAAGAGGGGATTGTTTATGGAGTCTAAGACGAGACTACAACTGTTTTATACTGAAATGGAAAGTCCGCTAGGTCCTTTAACACTATTCGCCTCTGAAAAAGGGCTTTGCTCAATCGAATTCGGCAAAGTAGAGCAAGCAATGCTGAAAATGAAAATGAATAAACATTTTTTGAAACACGAGTTTACGCATAACGATGAAAAGTTATCAGACGCAATGAAGCAACTTAAAGAATATTTTTACGGGAGACGAACTTCGTTTCAATTGCCGTTAGATTTGCGTGGAACACCGTTTCAATTGAAGGTGTGGAATGAGTTGCAACATGTTCATTATGGTGAAACGATGAGTTATAAGCGAGTTGCTGAATTAATTGGAAAGCCTAAAGCCGTTCGGGCGGTTGGAGGTGCGAATAACCAAAATCCGATTCCAATTATTATTCCATGTCACCGTGTAATCGGATCAAATGGTGCATTAGTCGGTTATGGTGGAGGGATTGAAAAAAAAGAGTTTTTGTTAAACTTTGAAAAACAGTTTTTAAATGAATATTCGTCTTAAAACAGGAACCTGAATTTGGTTCTTTATTTTTTTGAATAGGCAAAAGTCAAGCTCCTCCGTCATAAAGTGGAAGGTAGTTACAGTTTGAAAGGGGAGGAGTATTCATGGATTGGATAGAACAGCTGAAAAACTGCTGGATCGACCGTAATGACTTCATTGTAAACGATAAGCGAGTGGATACTTTTCAGAAGCTTGAACAGGATGCACATGAACGAAAAATATTCCAACTTCGCGATCGTAACGTGAAAATCGTGAAAGCGACCTCACGTGTACAGATCGGAGGGTTTCAATCTGTTGATGGTAAAGATATCGTTCGTTATGGGATACATCATCAATGGCTCATGAAGCAAAAGGAACATTTTTATATTGAGGAGCGGATAGAAGAACGAAAAGCGATGTTTCAGCATGAGCAGTTAATTGAAGATTGCGTGTACAATGAAAAAATGTCGGATGCTGAAACAAAAGGAGAGAGTGAGGAAGAGATTATCCGTTCTGTCCGTTTTTCGTATAATCGTTTACAAGCTGTCCAATATGCAGAACGATGGTGGAATGATTATAATCCTGCTTACCGTAAATTTGATGTCGATTGTACAAATTATGTATCACAATGTTTACATGCGGGTGGTGCGCCGATGAGGGGCTATTCAAATCGTTCTCAGGGATGGTGGTATCAAAATGATACTTGGAGTTACAGCTGGGCAGTCGCTCATGCTTTACGCTGGTACTTAGGTACATCGAAAGCAGGTTTGCAAGCAAATGAAGTAAATCGTCCTGAACATCTGGAACTTGGAGACGTTATTTGCTATGATTTTGACGGGGATGGAAAGTGGCAACATAATACGATCGTCGTTGCAAAAGATCAAAACAATATGCCACTTGTCAATGCCCATACAACGAATAGCCGTATGCGGTATTGGGCGTACGAAGATTCGACGGCGTATACCGATCAAATCCAATATAAATTTTTTCATATTCGTGATGGGTGATGGGGTGAAATTGTGGGGATACATGTCGTTTTATATCAACCAGAAATTCCAGCAAATACGGGTAATATTGCACGAACGTGTGCAGCAACGAATGCAGTGTTACATCTTATACGGCCACTTGGGTTTTCAACTGATGATAAAATGTTAAAACGAGCAGGACTAGATTATTGGAAGTTTGTCGATGTGCGTTATTATGATTCGTTAACTGAATGTTGTGAGAAAAACGAAGGGGAATTTTACTATTTAACAAAATTTGGAACATGTAAACATACGGATTTTAATTATGAAGATTCGAGTCGCGAATATTATTTTATTTTTGGGAATGAGACGAGTGGTTTGCCTAAAGAAGTCATTGAAAATAATCGTGAACGTTGTTTACGGTTGCCGATGACTGATTCTGTTCGTGCATTGAATTTATCGAACACTGCTGCGATTATTGTCTATGAGGTTCTTAGGCAACAAGGTTACCCAAACGTACGATAAAGGTAAAAAAACGACCTTTACATGGTCGTTTTTTCTACTTCTATGTTATTTTTTCTTTAAACCTGGGCGTTCGTTATAGCCTGCAGTAAAAATAGCAGTAAGAAAAGCAAGACAGACGCCTAAAATTAAAATAAAACTCATGTCATGTTCCTCCTTGAACAGCGATTGTATAATGCCGTATGTATAATCTAGTCTATATTATAGCGCAACGGAAACAGAAAGTGAACCTTTCAATACCGTTGAGATAAACTTGTCAAAAAGGGGATGTATTTCCATAAAGAACACGTATATTACAAGTCATTTTAAAGTGGACCCCATCGTCAAGACAACTTTTTTATAAATTTAAGGTGCATTGAGTTTTGCTCCTTCCTATCTTGCCA
>NZ_JBEUEL010000048.1:0-13403 GCF_041725775.1 Pueribacillus sp. YX66
TTTTCGCTTGGCGTTTTGTTTAGTTTTCAAAGAACGAAGCGATGACTTAAATGATCATCTTTGGTGCCTTGCCCCGAGAAAGCTTACTTCGTTTATAAGCTTGTAGACGCAAAGGTAAATCAGCTACTTAGTAGCCTTTTTCTTCCACGCCACTCCAAATGGCGACTCTTTAATCATAACATGTTCAGGTTACATCTGTCAACAATTAATCTTATTTCTATGTTGTCAACGATGTTCGCTTTCTTACGGCGACATTTTCTACTATAACACGGAGCTCCATAAGCGTCAACCTATTTTTCGCTTTTTGTTTTCAATTCACGAATCATAAAAATTTCATTACCTATATAATAGCCCAATTAAAAAGAATAATTTTTGTTGCAGAACGTTCATTTTAAAATTGTAGCGTATTGAACGACTTCATACATATGTATTTGTTTTTAATACGATTTCAAAATTATGCTATACTTAGAACGTACAAATCATCGTTTGATTCGGAAAAGCTTTAGGAGGCAGATTTGTGGCTATTAAATATTCGAACAAAATTAACAAGATAAGAACATTTGCATTATCGCTTATTTTTATAGGTATCGCTATTATGTACATTGGCATCTTCTTTCGGACGTCAATGCTTGTTATGTCGTTTTTCATGATCGTTGGGTTTCTAGCAGTATTATCGAGTGCACTTGTTTACGGTTGGATTGGGATGTTATCGACAAAAGCGGTCCAAGTAACGTGTCCTTCGTGTAATAAAGTTACCAAAATGCTCGGACGCGTAGATGCTTGTATGTACTGCAAAGAACCGCTTACGCTCGATCCTGAATTAGAAGGAAAAGAGTTTGACGAAAAATACAATCGTAAAAAAGGATTCATGCAAAAAAGCTGAGGACTTTTTATCGTCACTCAGCTTTTGTCACTCTCTTAATGCTTTGAAGCGCTTTGACAGTCGGGACAAATCCCATATACTTCCATGCGATGTTTTCCCACTTTAAATCCTGTCACATATTCTGCGACGGATTCAACTTCGTCTAATCCAGGGTAATGAAAATCTCTAATGTCGCCACACTTTTCACAAATAATGTGGTAATGATCTGTCGTAACATAATCAAAACGACTCGATGAATCACCATATGTCATTTCATTAACAAGTCCTACTTCTTTAAAAACGCGCAAATTATTATATACTGTTGCAACACTCATATTAGGAAATTTACCCTCTAATGCTTTATATATTTCATCAGCAGTAGGATGAGACATTGATTTAATGAGATATTCCAAAATCGCATGACGTTGCGGTGTAATCCGAACTCCTGAACTTTTCAGTTTGTCAACCGCTTCATTTAGATCTGATGACATCGTCATGCACCTCTCCTTCTTCTATAGATACATTCTCTTATTATAATGTTTATAATTAGTTTACCTTTTTTAAAAGGCAATTGCAATCATTGCATTTTGAAACTATCTTAAATCTCTCCTAGTATTATTAATTAATATCCCCTGGATCATAAAACGTTACAATATCATCATAAAAAAATACACGGACCAAAAGCCCGCGCTAACATTCCGTTTGAGGTATAATCATTACGATATTGTATGCGGGTATAAAAATTTCCGTATAGACTGTAGCCTTTCATTTTTACATCAAAAATGATAATTACAATGCTCTTATCTAATATGTTAAAATTCAAATTCAACATGTTAATGTAGAACTACATGCGGTTACGAATATAACAAGGAGGCAAAACTCATGCTAAATAGAACAAATTCACAACGATTACATGAAGAAGCACTACAACATATTGTTGGGGGTGTAAATAGCCCATCCCGATCATATCAAGCAGTCAATGGCGGTGCCCCTACATATGTGAAACGAGCGCAAGGTGCTTACTTTTGGGATGTTGATGGAAATGAATATATTGATTATTTAGCTGCTTATGGACCGATCATTACTGGGCATGCTCATCCGAAAATTACTGCAGCGATTCAGCATCAAGCAGAAAAAGGTGTCTTATACGGAACACCGACGGAATTAGAAAATGAATTTGCGATTACTTTAAAAAATGCAATACCTTCATTAGAAAAAATTCGTTTCACTAACTCAGGAACAGAAGCAGTGATGACGACCATTCGAGTTGCTAGAGCATACACGAAACGAAATAAAATTATTAAATTTTCTGGTTGTTATCACGGTCATTCCGATCTTGTACTCGTTGCAGCTGGTTCTGGCCCCTCAACACTTGGTACACCAGATTCAGCTGGAGTTCCAAAATCAATTGCCGAAGATGTCATTACTGTACCTTTCAATAATCTTGATGCGCTCAAGGAGGCTCTATCACGTTGGGGCGATGAAGTTGCAGCTGTTCTCGTCGAACCAATCGTCGGCAATTTCGGTATCGTATTGCCAAAAGAAGGTTTTCTTGAAGGAATTAATGAACTTGCTCATCAGTATGGAGCACTTGTCATATACGATGAAGTCATTACCGGCTTTCGTTTTACATACGGAAGCGCCCAACAAATTGTCGGGGTCGAACCAGACATTACAGCACTTGGAAAAATCATTGGGGGTGGACTACCGATCGGAGCATACGGAGGTAAAAAAGAAATTATGGAACAAGTCGCGCCGCTTGGGCCAGCGTACCAAGCAGGAACGATGGCAGGAAATCCATTATCAATGGCCGCTGGTCTAGCTTGTTTGGACATTTTAAAAGATCAATCTGTTTATGAACGAATGAACAACCTTGGGAAAAAACTTGAAGACGGTTTGCGTGCACTAGCGACCAAATATAACATCCAAATCACAATTAATCGTCTGAAAGGTGCGCTTGCAGTCTTCTTCACTGATATCGATGTTACAAATTATGCAGAAGCTGAAAAAAGCGACAGTGAAAAGTTTGCCACTTTTTTTAAGCTTATGTTAAGTCAAGGAATTAACCTTGCTCCATCAAAGTACGAAGCATGGTTTTTAACAACAGAACATACAGATAAAGAGATTGATAAAACGTTAGAAGCTGCTGAATTTTCTTTTCGCTCAATGTGATGCTTTTTCTTGCCATTTTGTGTAAATGAAAGTATAGTACAAATCGATAATATAAATTTATATGAAAGGAACCATCATTTAACGAATGAAATTTGGGGCCCGTATTTTTAAAACTGGTATCGCCGTTACACTCTCGTTATATATTGCTATGCTCCTGAACTTAGAACCAGTAACATTTGCCGCTGTTTCTGCAGTTTTTGCTGTTCAGCCGTCTGTTTACCGTTCATTCCAAACGATCCTTGATCAATTTCAAGCGAATATCATTGGTGCGATTGTTGCGATTGTATTCACACTTGCTTTCGGAAACGAACCATTTGTCATCGGTCTCGGAGCTATTTTAATTATTGCAATTAGTATTAAGTTGAAAATGGAAAAAACGATTCCACTTGCTGTCGTAACGCTCATTCTCATTATGGAATCATCAACGGACGGAAACTTTTTTCTATTCGCTTTATCACGACTAGGGATCATTATGATCGGTGTTTTAAGTTCTTTCGTCGTCAATTTACTATTTTTGCCTCCGAAGCATGAGACGAAACTATTCCAAAAAATTATAACGAACACGGAATACGTAACACAATGGTTGAGATTAATTATCCGACATGATGCCGAACACATTGCATTAAAAGATGATATTCAAAAATTACGTGAAGAAATGATTGATACGAACAATTTCTACAAACTATATAAAGAAGAAAGAGATTATTTTAAAAAAAACGAATATACGAAAGGGCGAAAGCTTGTCGTATTTAGACAAATGATTACAACGACCGAAAAAGCGATTGCTGTACTAAAAAACCTTCATTTTCACGAACAAAGCATTTTAGATTTACCGGAAGAAATGAAAGAGCTTCTACGAGAGCAAATCGACTATCTAACCCAGTTCCACGATCGCACACTTTTAAAATATAGCGGCAAAGTACGTCACGAACCTTCAGAAGAATTTCTTGAAGAAATCGATAAAGGCGAAAAAGCTTTAACTGAACAGCTTATCGTTTATAGCGAAAAGAAACGACTTAACCAAGAAGATTGGACAGAACTTTTCCAAACGATCGGTCTGATTATCGGTTACAAAGACCAACTTAAACACCTTGATTTGCTAATTGATAGTTTGTATACGTATCACCCGGAAGAAACATCACAAATCGATAAATAGAACTAATCCTTGGCCCTCTTAAAATATTAAAAAGGGCTTTTTTTATTAGTTCTAAGTTAGTTATTAACCTTTCTTTCTCTAACGAATAAAATTGAGATTTTCTATGAAGTAACGGAATACGAACGTCTCTTTTGTCATTTTTTGCAAAAAACCTTAAACTCTACTTGCGGTAAATACCTATTTTTGATTAAATGCGAGATTTTCTGAACTTTTTGATATATAATAAGGAAAAATATTCTAGGAGGTATATATTATGCATAAAGAACTATGGAATGTTGTTAAAAATCTATCTAACAACAATGAGTCTATCAATAGTTTTGAGCTCGCTTTGGCAAATCATCAATTATCAGCTGATGTGTTTGAAACAGTGAAAGATCACTACAACAAAAGCGCTGAAATTGAGACAAGATTACCTCCATGGATTTAATGCAACAAAAAACGAATCAGACGAAAGACATACAAAGATTTCTAAAAAGTTACCTTTCGAAAAGTCATTTTGATCAAGAAATGATTGATCAAATATTTAACTTATTGCATGCGAAAGGGAAAATTTTTAGCAAACAAGAAAATAGTTTTTCTTGGGGCCAATTTTACTTGCACGTATGCTCATTAACTTTTAATGAGCATACGTGCAATCATTCTTTAATAGCCAATGCTGGAGCTATTGAACTCCTCATTTTAGCCACTGATATTATCGATGAGATTGTCGATGATGATGACGGTTTTATGAGTACGATGACACTCTCTGAAGCGATTACAATTTCAAACGCTTTGTTAATGGATGCATTTGATCTTCTTCTTGAACACGCACCTAACAACACTCATGCTAGATTTTCAACTCTTTTTAAACAGTTAAAAATTGCTTGCAATGGGCAATGGAAAGATTTTAAACTCGTTGTTTCTGAAACAATTCCTTCTGAAGAAGATTATTTTCAAGTTATTGAACAAAAATCCGCATCATTAATTCAACTTGTCTGTTCTTTAGCAAATCCGTCTAACCCACAACGCTTATCTCGAATCGCAATGAATATCGGGATAGCAGGTCAACTTAAAAACGATGCAAATGATATTTTTATAGACTCTAAAACAGACTTAAATCATAAAAAAGCAACATTGCCTGTAATTAAAGCGATAGAATTTAGTTTAGAAAAGGATAACGGTGTATTACTTCATAAATATCACAATTTAACTGAAGGTGATACCGAATTAAAAGAAGAAATAAGAGATTACATTCGTAAAACGGGAGCACAAGATTATTGCATCATCCTTTCAAAACTATATATAAAAAAAGCAATTGAAGAGCTTTGTGAAACATTCCCAAATAAACAAACTGAAATAGAAAGAGTACAAGATTATCTCAGTTAACAGTTGGAAGCATAGTTTTCTTCCAGCTGTTTCTTTTTCACTTACGGAAAATACCTATCTTTACATGCTTTTCACCATAAATTCGCAATAATAGGCTATAATGAAAGAAATATTTTTTTATAAACAGCAGAGGTCATTAACGATGAAGAAAAGGATTTATCCTAGTTTATTAATAGCTTTTTTTACAAGTATTAATATTTATAGTATTAGTCAGATTATTTCAGCCAAAATTATTCCCGCTGACTACATCGTCGTTTTAATTGGGTTCGTTTATTTAGCTATTGGGATTTATAGCTATAGACAACAGCCATATACGAAAGTAATGAAACATTATTTGTTTCTCATGTTTGTCTCAGCTTTGGCAATTTCCTTATCAGTCCCTTCAAGTTTAGGTGTTCCGTTAACGAGAGAAATTGAAGTTGTTACTGTTTCATTCGCACCATTTGTTTTATTAAACTTTTTCGAATATTTCCCGCGCACAAAAAGACCAAAAGCGTATAAACTCATACGCTTCGTTACACTCATCTTTTCATTAGTAACAATCGGATTGTATTTTATCTATTTAATTAGTAGCTTTCCAATACTAAATTCAATTTACCATTTTACAGCTATTATAAACATAATGCTAAGTGTGGTCACTTGTTGTATTGTATTATTTCAACACTTAAAATACAATTCGACAAAAATAAGAAATCAAATTACAATTTTAATTTATGGTATTTTTGTGTCATTCGTGCCAGTCCTATTATTTAGTTTAATTCCAGAATACTTTTTTAATTTAACAGCTGTTCCTTTTCAATATAGTTTAATCAGCATCATTATGCTTCCGATTACACTATCGTATTTATTTAGTAAACATGCGATGGTACACTTTCATATTAACATTAAAAGAACGATCTTATATGCTATTTTGTTCATTTTATGTTCTCTATTATTTTATGTCTCTAGTTCTAGGATACTTCATATTTCGTTGAATCAAGCTGTTTATCTTAACGTTTTATTTTTATTTGGGCTTATCGTATTTTACATTGGACAGCAATTTATTGAAGCATTATTTCGGCAATCTTGGAACATGAAACTTCAAGATTTTGAAACGGAAAAACAAATGATTTTTCATCAATTTCTTAAGAGCAAGCATATGGAGCAATGTGCAAAGCTAATAACTAAATTTATCGAAAATACAATAGAAGTTGACGGAGTATGGATTATATGGAAGCAAAATGAAATCCCCGTATCTCTGCATCAAACGGGAATATTTACTTCAGTTGAATTAACCGATGTTTTCGAAAAAATAAACAAGGAGCAAGAGAAAAACATTATAACCTATCCCAATCAAACGTTTCTCACCTATCCATTGATATCAGATCATAACGTTGTAGGTTGGATTTTTATAGGGCGTGAAAAAGGAATTACTAGTTTTAGCAATGAAGATATCGTACAAGTTAAAAAAATTCTTTATGATTCAACACAATTGATTTCAAGTGCTCAAACACTGACACACCTTGAAAAGCACTTACAAAAAAATCAAGAGCTTTTTAATGCATCAAATCAATTTAATCATGTCCTTTTAAAAGAATTGGAAAATAAAGATAAATTTCTCTCTCAGTTTCTGCACGACGAAGTATTACAGTATTTAATTTTTTTATCTAATAAAATTGATTTTTTACACAAGCAAGAGCAAATTGATACAAAGGCAAATGAAGAACTTAAAAATTACTTAAAAACTGTCATCCATGACATTCGAGAGATGAGTCACCATTTACATCCTGCGATTGTTGAAGATTTAGGACTCACACTTGCACTTAAAGCTATGAAAAGAAAGTTAGAGGAAAATCACAATATTCAAATTGAATTGGACAATCATTTATCGGATTATCGAGTATTAACTAAAGAACTGTCCATTCAAATTTATAGCATCATTAAAGAACTCGTACACAATGCCATTAAGCACTCGTCTTCAGAATTCATTTCTATATTGCTTCAAGAAGACCAATTCAGCCACCTATTAAAAGTAACTGTTGAAGACAATGGTGTTGGGTTTGACATTCAAGATACTTTTGCACGTATTGCTGACAGCAATAGTATTGGATTAATCACTGTTCAACAACGAGTGAACCAATTACAAGGTGTGCTAGAAATTAAATCAAAACCAAATTTCGGAACTTCAATTGTGATTACAGTTCCAATTGAATGGGGTGAATCGAATGAAAATCAAAGTATTATTAGTTGATGACCATTTAATGTTTATGCTTGGAATTAAACAATTGCTCGAAGGTGAGAAGGATTTAACGATTCTCAGTATCGTTGATAATCCTCCTGATCTTGATAAAATCATTAAAAATGACAAGCCCCATGTTATTGTCATGGATATTCGGATGAAAGATTATAATGGAATCGAATTAACAAAAAAGATCACAAAAATTTATCCGGAAATTAAAATTATTATTTTATCTGGTTACAATTATGATGAGTATATGAAGGCTGCTTACGAGGCAGGAGCTTATGCATTCATTTCAAAAGAAAATTCGGCACATGAACTTGCAAATGCAATTAGAGAAAGCCATAAAGGCAACAAACTGATCGTTGAAACAAAAGAAAAGCAATTATTAACAAATACAGAGTTAGAAATACTTAAACTCATTTCACAAGACAAAACAAACAGCGAAATTAGTGAAATTCTCATTATCAGTAAACGCACTGTCGAGCATCATGTATCCTCGATTATTAATAAACTTAGAGTTGACTCTCGAGTCGGTGCCGTCGTCAAAGGAATGAAATCAGGGCTTATAAACTTTTAAAAAGCTCCACAGCTGGATCTTTTTTATAGGTTCTAAGTCAAGTGTTAGGGTGAAGTGAAGTTTCACTTCACCCTTATTCAATAAAAACTCCAATATCTTTTATTTGATGTGACAATAAAATCTTTTTACGGAACCGATCAAATCTCCGATATTCGTATGCATTACGCTTCAACACTTTGATAGTGTTGTTAATCCCTTCAAGAAAACCATGACTATCTCCAAATATAAAGCGGTTTAAGATTTCTTTCGGCCAGTTTTTAAAAGTTTTGATAACGGACTGAAACTCGCCTACGTTCTTTTCATTCACCAGGTCATAGAAGCGGTATAATCCTTCTTTTACTTCTTCATGACTTGAATCTGTACCCTATTTTGCTTTTGTAAATCACTCAAGGTATGCTTTTTTTAATTCGTATGCGGTTTGTAGCTCAACAGATCATTCAAAATAACGTTCAAGCGGTCACGAATTAACTCCTTTATTGATTAGCACTCATTTCCAACTGAAAAAAGGATCCGAATGGTTCACTCAGATCCTTCATACTTCCAATTGTTGTACTTGAAAAAGCTCATAATAACTGCCACGCTTTACCATAAGCTCAGTATGTGTTCCGATTTCTTTAATTTCACCGTGCTCGATGAGAACGATGCGGTCAGCATGTGTAATTGTTGAGAGCCGATGTGCGACGATAAATGTCGTTCTCGTTTTCGCAAGCTTTTCGAGCGCTTCTTGGATAAGTGCTTCACTTTCTAAATCAAGTGCAGACGTGGCTTCATCAAAAATTAAGAGTGGTGGATTTTTCAAAAAAACTCGTGCAATTGCAATTCGCTGCTTTTGACCACCAGAAAGTTTTACCCCTCGTTCACCGACCGGTGTGTCGTAGCCTTGTGGAAGTTGTTCTATAAAATCATGTGCGTTTGCTGCTTTAGCCGCTTCAATCATTTCTTCATCAGTTGCATCCGGGTCTCCCATTTTTATATTAAATTTCACTGATTCGCTAAACAAAATGTTATCTTGCAACACCATCCCTATTTTGTCACGCAAGCTCCGAACTTTATAAGCGCGGATATCCGTACCGTCAATTAAAATTCGACCGTCTGTCACATCATAAAAACGTGGAATTAAACTAACGAGTGACGACTTACCACCTCCGCTCATTCCGACAAGTGCGATTGTTTCACCTGGATTAACGTCAAGCGAAACATTTTTCAACACTTCGACATCATCTGCATTATACGAAAAAGAGACGTTATCAAAAGTTACACGACCCCGAACGTTCATCAATTCAACAGCTTCTTCGGTATCTTCAATATCATATTTTTCATCGACGAATTCAAATACGCGATCCATCGAAGCGATGGATTGTGTGAGCGTCGTTGATGAGTTTACTAATCGACGCAACGGATTGTACAGCCGATCCATGTACGTGACAAATGCAACCATTGCACCGATTGTCAGTTGTCCATCAATAACGAAATAAGCGGCAACACCGATAACGAGAAGTGGCGCTACGTCTGTAATTGTATTCACAGCAGCAAATGTCTTCGCATTCCAAACTGTATGATCGATCGCTTTGTTGAGAAAATTTTTATTCCGTTCGTCAAATTTTTCTTGCTCATGATCTTCGAGCGCGAAACTGCGAATTACAGGCATGCCTTGAACACGTTCATGCAAATGCCCTTGAACTTCCGCTAACGCTTGCGAACGTTTCCGCGTTAACATTCGTAAACGCTGATAGAAATACTTAACCGCAAATCCATAGAAAGGTAGCAAACAAACCGCAACGAGTGTTAACCAGACATTCATCGTTAGCATAATGATGACGACAATCCCGATCGTAATAAGGTCGAGCCAGACGTTCATTAACCCAGTGATGACGAACGCTTTTGTCTGTTCCACATCGTGAATAACCCGAGAAATAATCTCTCCTGCTTTATTATTCGAATAAAAACGCAAGCTTAATCTTTGAATATGATCAAAAAGTTGCTTTCGAATGTCATACAAAATTTTACTTCCCGTCCACTGAGCAAAATATTGACGGTAATACTCAATTGGTGGGCGTAAAATAACAAACACAAAAAAAGTAATCCCCATTACCCATATGAGTTGTTCAATTTTATCCGAAGATGATAAATCGGCTCCAATAATATCATCAACAACATATTTTAAAAGTAAGGGAATTAAGAGCGGGATTCCAAATTTTAAAATTCCAATAACAATTGTAATTGCAATTTCTTTTTTATAAGGTTTGACAAAAATTAAATAGCGGCGAATGCTTCCCAAAAAAATCACCATGCTTTCAAATCATATGAATATACGCACCACCTGCTATACTGAATTGAAAGGATACAAGCCGTTTGCAGATATGTAGTGATTCATACAAGAAAATGAAGCTAAATCAAAGCTTGCTTAGTCTTTATCGAGTTCACTTACCGGTATAACAAATATTGATCATACCAGTTATCGATAAATGTTGGAGCGAATGGTCCTTTCCGCTGGTTAATCCAACTTTTTATTTCTGCGAGATGATTGTGCAATATCGTATCAAGTACTTTCGGATATTCCATCAATTTCGCATGTTCTTCATACTCATCTTCGTCAAGAACTTCATACGTCATATCAGGAAAAACTTTCACATCAAGATCGTAATCAATATATTTTAACGCTTCACGATCCCATGTAAACGGGGAACCCATGTTACAATAATAATAAATGCCATTATCCCGTATCATACCGATTACATTAAACCAATGATGTGCACTAAAATAGCAAATCGCTGGTTCTCTCGTTTGCCACTTCCGTCCATCTGATTCCGTTACAAAGATCCGGTCATTTCCACAAATGATTTCCTTTGAACTTGCAGATAAAACGATTGACTCTTCCCATACACGATGAAGAGTTCCGTTATGCTTATAACTTTGAATTTCAATTTTCGCCCCTATAGTGGGAAATTCCATCATATACTCCTTTCTACAGATTTTTAACCGTTAAAATAAAAACAGTACAAATCATTTTTATGAACATGAATCATCCTTATCGATATCTTTCTTATTATAACGCTTACGATTTATTTTTGAAAGGAATCCAAAATTTTAACAGCCATGAAGAGTAAATTTATATCTCTTACTCTTTGATGATGGGAAAATCACTTATCCATAGTTGTTGATTTTTACCAGTTGGTCTCCCTCTTTTTTGAGTCGAAATGAACCGAATTTCTGTTGGATTTTATGACAGATGATGAAGAAAAAAACTTGAAACGCTTATCCGATTTGGAAGAGGGTTTATACCGAAAACGATTAATTTCGTACGGTGGACTGCTGAAAGAAATTCATAAAAAATTAAATTTAGATGATGCCGAAGATGGCGATTTGATTCATACAGATGATGATGAAAAAGCCGACGAAGATAGCTATTCCATCATTGCCATGTGGAACTGGGAGCGTAGGAATTATTTTATAAAATAATAGACTGGAAATTATTGTTTAATTATAATTAACGTGGTAAGTTAAAAAATATTTTTATCAAAATTTAAAGGGGTGTTTAACATGAAGTGGATGAAAAATGCTTTTATGTTTTTTTTAGCTTTTATTTTAGTTTTTTCAACATTGGGAACGTCAGGATTGTCTAGTGTGAAAGCTTCTGAGTTAAAAAATGATAAAGAAAGCGTTAACCAAAATGATGATTCTAACCTTGTGATTTTAGAAGATGGTATTTTAATAGATGATAAATTTTATAGTCCAGAAGAGTTTGAAGAATACTTGAAATCAGCCGAAATTGTTGTATTAGATGATGTTTATGATAATGATGGTTCATCTGTTCGACCTTTCTTTGCATTAGCTCCTGCTATTTATTTCGTTCCTGGTGTGGGACAAGTTACATTACTAGCGACTGGTGCAATAGTAGTTGGCGGGGTAACAATCAAGGCTGGAAGCTGGTTGTATAAAACTGTTTCCAATTATTTTAATGATCCAAAAAGGGTAATTTCTTCTAATTACGGGATACCGAAATCCTTGTTAGATTCAAAAGGAAAAGTAAAATTGGGTTCTTTTAAGGATAAGCATGGTAATACTCCTCTTAATAAAAAATCTGGTACTTTTAAAAATGGAAAGTGGTCAGTAGAAAAGGATACAGCGGGGCATGGCGGACGTGCATGGAAATTAAAGAAAAGTGGAAAGAGAAAAGCATCTTTAAATAAAAACGGGAAAGTTTTATCAAAGTGATAAGTGGGAGTGAATTTATTTATGAAAAATATGATTTTTAATGGTTTTACACTTAAGTATCATAAGTCAATTAATGTTTATGTTAATGAGGAAATGAAACGAGTTATTTTTATTTCCAAAAATAATGATGAAATACATGGAATGCTAGAGTTTAACGAGAGTAATAAAGTTAAAATACATCCTAGGTGGAATGTAAACTTTTCAGTAGAAAATACAGAAGTTATTATTGACGTTAATTATAGTGAAGATGAATAACGAAAAAAATAAAAGAGTAGCATTTCGCTACTCTTTTTTTATGGTGAACTGGGTAAAGTTGGCCGTCCATCTTTGGGAATAACAAAAAAAGTTTCGCTAACTCTTTCACAAGAAAATTGGGAATGGTTAGATGAAAAAGCGCAAGGAAATCGTTCAAAATTTTTACGTGAAATTGTTTGGAATGCGTTAGGAAATGAAAACGAATGGAGCAATCAAGCGTATTTAGGTTATGCGATTGCAGGGGCAAAAAAGCTAGGCTATGATGATGAAAAAATACATGAATTGGTGCGAGCCATTTATGGCGAATTTGATACGAAATCTGTTCCCGAAGCAGAGGATATTTATAGGGAATCTGATTATTAAGTGCTTGATATTGTAACAAGTGAACGGTTTATGACGGAAAAATAAACGAAGTCTTTTTGTGTTAAAGAAATCCCCTGCTATACTTTTGTGAGCCAATCGGCTGTAAGTTAGTTTTAAAGCTTTTGACTTTTTAAATTGTAGATAACTCAAGTTTCCCTTTTTTTCTATCACATCCTTTGGTACAATAAAACCACTAGGTAAACCGAATTTGAATCGG
>NZ_JBEUEL010000049.1:0-12782 GCF_041725775.1 Pueribacillus sp. YX66
GTAGTGAAAAAGCGTACAAAAATAGAGTGCCAAAGATATTGGTGTGATAAGTCGACCGAGAATAACTTGACACATACCTAACTTGTTTTTGACACGTCATTAAATTTGTATTATTATAACATACAGCTTATGAAGTAAGTGCAAACTGTCTATAGAAATTAGACTATGGGAAAAGAAAATGGATAAATTAAATAATCAAAAGCTGTGAAAGGATTTAGTAGTGTCTTTTCTCCCTTTATCAGAAAGCTAGTGGGTGATGTGAACTAGTAAATAGAAAAGCACGAATTACGTCTCGGAGCTGACTTTGTGAAAAAAAGATTACATGCAAAATGTAGTGGATTCGTTTAATCCAAAAGCATTCGCTCTACAAACTTATAGAGAGCGTGTGTAAACACTTTTATGAGTAGCAAAGAACGGAGGTACTCCGTTATAGTATAGAGTGGGGAATTCAGATGAATTTCCAATGAGGGTGGTACCGCGAAGATCAACTCGTCCCTTTTTTAGGGAGGAGTTTTTTGTTTTCAAAAACGGTTTACAAGCAAAACTCCGTCGTTTGCAATCTCATGAAAAGAACCTTTAATCACATATTATAATATTAAAAATGCTCACAAATTCCAAGCTAACGTATTAAATGAAAGGAGAAAGAATAAAATGGATATACTTCAAGATTTAGAAAATCGCGGTTTGCTTAATCAAGTTACGGATTTTGAAGGATTGAAAAAACATTTAGATGAGAATCAAGTGACATTATATTGCGGGTTTGACCCGACAGCAGACAGTTTGCACATTGGACATTTGTTACCCGTTACAATGCTAAAACGATTTCAACAGGTGGGTCACAAACCGATTGCACTCATCGGAGGCGGAACGGGAATGATCGGTGATCCGAGTGGGAGAACGAGTGAGCGAACACTAAACGAAGAAAACGTGGTGCACGGATTTGCCAAAAGTCTTCGTAATCAACTTGCTCGTTTACTTGATTTTGAGGAAGGCGAAAATGCTGCAGTTGCGAGAAATAATTATGATTGGCTTTCAAAGCTAACGATCATTGATTTTTTAAGGGATGCAGGAAAACATTTTACTGTAAACTATATGCTCGCAAAAGATTCCGTTTCTTCACGGATTGAACAAGGAATATCATACACTGAATTTAGTTATATGTTGCTTCAATCGTATGATTTTGCACAATTATACAAAGAAGAAAATTGTACGTTACAAATTGGCGGAAGTGATCAATGGGGGAATATTACAGCAGGGCTTGAGTTTATTCGTCGTTCACGTGAACACGAAGAGGAAGATGTAAAAGCGTTCGGTCTTACTGTTCCACTCATTACGAAAGCGGATGGAACGAAGTTTGGCAAAACAGCTGGTGGTGCGGTTTGGTTAGATGCTAAAAAAACGTCACCATATGAATTTTATCAATTTTGGTTTAATACCGATGACCGTGACGTGGTTAAATTTTTGAAGTATTTTACCTTTTTATCTTTAGACGAAATTGCTGAGTTAGAAAAAGCAGTGAAAACCTCACCAGAAAAGCGTGAGGCGCAAAAAACGTTAGCCGAAGAAATGACGAAATTCGTCCATGGGGAAGATGCACTGCAACAAGCGATTAACATTTCGAATGCCCTTTTCACAGGTGATATTAAAGAATTAACCGTTGATGAAATGAAACAAGGATTTAAAGACGTTCCTTCCCATACACTTGAGTCGGATGAACCGATTGGACTCGTCGACTTGCTTGTAGAAAGTAAAATAAGTTCTTCAAAGCGTCAAGCGCGTGAAGATATAAACAACGGTGCGATTTATATTAATGGTGAGCGTACGAAAGATTTAAAGAAAATGATTACTCGTGATGATGCTATCGAAAGACAATTTATTGTCATTCGTCGTGGGAAGAAAAGATATTTCGTCATTCGTTATCCAGCTAAATAGTTTTACAGGTTAGTTCCGATATTTCAGGAACTAACTTTTTTATGGAAATTTCTTGACATATTGAAAAGATTTCATTTAATATATTTTATAAGTTAGTTATTGATAACTAACCAAAAATAAATTGGAGCAATAACTATGTCTAAACAGAAGCGTTTACCTGCTGAAGAACGAAAAAGAGTTATTTTAAGAGCGGCAATTGAAGTGTTTTCAGAATCAAATTATCGCGTTGCAAAAGTGTCTGAAATTGCTGCACGGGCAGGTGTAACTGATCCGATGATTTATAAATTTTTTACGTCAAAAAAAGAGCTTTTCGTAGAAGTATTAACGATTACGAATCGAAAAACACTTGAAAAGTTCGGAATCCAAAATTTTTTAACAGATAAGCTAATAAATAATGCTGAGCCTATACGAGAAGCGATAGAAAAAAGTTTACTCGCTTATTTTTCCAGTATGGAGAAATATCAAAAAGAATTAAAAGTATTTTACCAAGCCATCTCTGAAATTGATGATCCTGATATTCAAAACGTCATTCGAAGCACATATAAAGGTTTAGCAAATAGCTTGGAGCCCATATTACAACATGCAACTGACATTGGAATTTTAAGTGGTCAACTCGACGCGAAAACAATAGCATGGGACATCGTTGGTTTTACGATCCAACAAAATGCTCTCTTTCTTGCAGATCTTTATAATGAAAAACACGCAAAAGCGTTGTTAAAGGAAAGAATCAAATCGTGGATTGGCTAAATGTAAACATTAAAATATAAAATTTGTAAGCGGTTACTTATGAGGGAGGAATACATGGTGAAAGAATTGGTGTCAAATCTACACGAAAAAAAAGAAAAAGCCAAACAGATGGGTGGTGAAGAAAAGGTTCGTCGTCAACATGAATTAGGGCGTTATACGGCTCGAGAACGGATTGATAAATTAGTCGATGAAGGAACTTTCTTTGAACTCGGAATGTTAAACCATTCAGAGTATCCAGGTGCAGAACATAAAAGTCCTGCTGACGGTTTGATTTGTGGAATCGGGAAAGTTAACGGGAGACCTGTCGTTATCCAAGCAACAGATAAAACAGTATTTGCTGGGGCTGAAGGACAAGTGTTTCTTCGAAAATTACGAAAAGTAAGAGAGTATGCTGTAAAACGAGGATTTCCATTAATTGAATTTGGAGAAGGCGGTGGCTTGAGAATGCCCGACGGAATGGGATCAGATGGCATCAGTCAAAGCTTGCCGACGAAAGAAGGTTTGCAACAAGGACGAAAAATCCCATTTATCACAGCGATTGTTGGTGATAGTTTCGGAGGGCCAACGTGGAGTGCAGTTTCATCTGATTTTGTTGTGCAAGTGAAAGGGACTTGCATGGCTGTCGGAGGACCGAGAATGTTAGAAATTGCAACAGGAGAAAAAATTACTCCTGAAGAACTTGGTGGTTGGAAACTTCACTCTGAAGTGACAGGTCAAGTTGATGCTGTGGTTGATAATGAGGATGAGTGTATTGAGAAAATTAAAGAATTTCTCGCTTATATGCCTTTAAATGCGACTGAAGAACCGCCAAAACGACAAACAGATGACAAGCCTGAACGTAGGCTTGAAAAAGTTTTAAATATCGTACCAACGAGACGAACTCGAGCTTATGATATGACAAAAGTTATCAAACTAATCGTTGATGACGGTAAGTTTTTTGAAATGAAGCCAACATTCGGAAGGGCACTCATTACTGGATTAGCACACTTAAATGGAAGAGTCGTAGGAATTTTAGCTAGTCAGCCAATGCGAAATGCTGGAGCGTTAGGACCAGATGAATGTGACAAGGCCGTTGATTTTATTTGTTTATGTGATTCCTATCATATACCAATGATTTTCCTTAATGATATGCCTGGTTTTCTCATTGGAAGTAAAGGGGAACAACGAAAAATTCCAACGAAAATAATGGTTTGGAATCAGGCACTAGCGTATTCGTCTGTCCCGAAAGTAACAGTCATCATTCGAAAAAGTATCGGTATGGCGCATGCAAACATGTGTGGACCAGGCATGGGAGGAGATTTCGTATTTGCATGGCCGACTGCGGAAATCAATTTTACTGATCCTGAAGTCGGTATAAATGTTGTCTATGGAAATCAGTTAAAAGAAGTTGATAATCAGGAAGAACAACGAAAAGAGCTTTTGAAAACATGGTCATTAGATAGTTCTCCATACAAAGCAGCGGCAAAGCATTTAATCGATGATGTCATTGATCCACGTGACACACGTAAATATTTATGTGAGGCGTTAGATTACGCGTGTATGAAAAATGGTTCAAAAAGTGAACGTCAACTCGCGAATTGGCCGACAGGATTTTAAAAGATGATGGGAGGAAACGAAAATGAAAGAAATTAAAGCAAATATGGCAGGTAACATTTGGAAAATCCTAATTAACGTTGGTGATGAAATTGAAGCGGAACAAGAAGTTGTCATTTTAGAATCAATGAAAATGGAAATACCAATCGAGGCAGAAATAAGTGGAAAAGTAGTTGAAATAAAAAAGAATGAGGGTGAATTTGTTAACGAAGGCGATGTTATTTTGACGCTTGAATAGGAGGCGGAGAGATACCGATGTTTAAAAAAATTTTAATTGCTAATCGCGGTGAAATTGCATTACGTGTAATGCGAACGTGCAAAAGATTAGGTGTTCAAACGGTTGCAATTTATTCGGAAGCTGATGCGGAGGCGCCATTTGTTTCTGAAGCGGATGAAGCTCATCTCGTTGGTGGACCGCGCGTGAACGAAAGCTATTTAAATATCGAAAAGATCATTGAAATCGCAAAACAAACGGGAGCAGAAGCCATTCACCCAGGATATGGATTACTGTCTGAAAATGCAACATTTGCAAAAAGATGTGAAGAAGAAGGAATCACGTTTATCGGTCCATCCCCTGAAGTCATTGAACGAATGGGAAGTAAAATTGAATCTCGAAGGGCGATGCAAGCAGCGAATATTCCTGTCATCCCAGGTACAGACGCTCCTGTTGAAAATGAAGTGGAAGCGATACGGAAAGCGAATGAAATCGGTTATCCTGTTATGTTAAAAGCTTCCGCAGGTGGTGGTGGCATAGGGATGCAACTTGTTCGGAATGACGATGCGCTTAAACGAGCATTTGCAGGCAACCAGCAGCGGGCGAAAAGTTTTTTTGGTGATGGGACGATGTATATTGAAAAGTACATTGAGAATCCAAGGCATATTGAAATTCAAATTTTAGCAGATGAATTTGGAAATACGATTCACCTTATGGAGCGAGAGTGTTCAATTCAGCGTCGACACCAAAAAGTACTGGAAGAAGCGCCATCGGTGTTTTTAGACGTAGAAACACGAAGGAAAATGGGAAAAGACGCTGTTCAAGCTGCGAAGTCAATCGGCTATAAAAATGCTGGAACGATCGAATTTCTTGTAGATGAAAATAAAAACTATTATTTTCTAGAAATGAACACAAGATTACAAGTTGAACATCCGATTACAGAAGAAATCATAGGTCTTGATCTCGTCGAAGAACAATTGAAAATCGCTTATGGTGAAAAATTGTCTATCCAACAAGGTGATGTAAAGCATAACGGTCATGCAATTGAAGTGCGAATTTATGCGGAAGATCCAAACACTTTTTTTCCTTCGCCGGGAAAGATTACTACGTTTCAGGTACCAAAGGGTGATGGAATTCGTCATGAGTTGGCGGTTGCAGAAGGCGTTACGGTTACACCATTCTATGATCCGATGATTGCAAAGCTTATCGTCCATGCTGAAACGCGTGATAAAGCAATTCGTAAGCTACAAATAGCTTTACAAGACTACGTCGTTGAAGGGATAAAGACAAATATTTTGACATTACAGAAAATCGTCGGCCATCGGGCCTTTGAACAAGGGATAACGACAACGGATTTTATTGAAACGATAATGAAACGAAAATAATCACGTTTCAAGCGACCGTGAGCTTAAAGGTTATACGGCAATCGACCTTTGACGTATGGAAAATCATAGAAAGTCGATTAAGCAAATGTGTTATGACACGAAATGGCATTTAATAATAGGAGATATATTACGTTATTAACGTCCAAAGCGTTCGATATTCGTTAAAAATACGGACAATAGAAACGTAATAATAAATGGTGTAAAGGGAGGACATATCAATGATAAATGCAGTGAAATTAAAAAGTTGGCCTCAATCTATTTCTAAAACGTTGCAATATCGTTTAGGTGAAAAACCATTACACGACTATTTGATTCACAATGGAGAAAATTATAGTAACGAAACAGCATATATCTTTTACGGCCATGACATCACTTGGGGACAATTATCTAATGATACACGGCGTTTTGCTCGCTTTTTACAAGCACAAGGTGTTGTAAAAGGTGATCGAATTGGACTGTTTATGCAAAACTGTCCACAGTATCTCATCTCACATTACGCCGTTCAGATGCTCGGTGCGATTGTCGTCCCATTAAATCCGATGTACAAAGAGTCTGAACTCGAATATTTAATGAATGAAGTTGAGATTAAAGCAGTCGTTGTCGGCGAAGAACTATATCCACTTATCGATGCTGTTAAAAGTAAAGTTGAGTCATTAGCGTTTACTGTTTCTGTTCATTATGCTGATTACTTAGCTGATGAAGTGACGATTCCAATTCCTGATGAATTGAAAATAGAAAAACAAGTTATTGAGCATGCTCATTCGTTCATTGAAGTCATTAAAGAACATGATCCACTTTCTCGGACAGCCAAAGTCGATCTTTGGAATGATATCGGATTGATGGTCTTTACTTCAGGGACGACTGGGCGACCAAAAGCAGCGATGCTGACATTTGGAAACGCTTTATTTAAAACAGCAGCTACTTCCAATGGCTACACGGTAATGGAAAAAGACAAAACACTTGCTGTAGCTCCTCTCTGCCACATTGCGGGCATGTTAATGGGGGTAAACATTCCAATTTATAGCCGCTCTTCAAGTGTGTTAATGACTCGGTTTGAACCCGAAGCAGTGATTACCGCGATCGAAACGTATCGTTTAAACAAAATCTATACGATTGCACCGATGAATGCTGCCATTTTACAATATCCAAGCATTGAGAAACGGGATTTGACGTCACTTGAGTTAAACTTTGCGACAAGCTTTGGAATTCCGGTCGATGAAAAGTTAGCAAATGCGTGGAAGCAATTAACTAATGGTTGTCTAATGTTTGAAGCTTCTTATGGACTAAGCGAAACTCACACGGCTGATACGTTTATGCCGATAGACAATATTAAATTTGGGACATGTGGTATTCCGACTTACGATACAGACATTCGCATCGTTGATATCGAATCTGGAAGAGACTTATCACCGGGCGAGCAAGGAGAAATTGTCGTAAAAAGTCCAGGGGTTTTTAAAGGGTATTTAAATCGCCCAGATGCAACGTCGGAATCGTTAAGAGATGGCTGGGTATATACAGGAGATATTGGGAAAATCGATGAAGACGGATATCTTTACTTCATTGGCCGTTTAAAAGAAATGATTAAATCATCGGGGTATAGTGTGTTTCCAGAAGATGTCGAAGCATTGATGAAAGAACACGAAGCTATATTGCAAGTCGCAGTAATTGGAGTCCCGGATGAAGTTAGAGGTGAAAATGTAAAAGCGTTTATTGTGCTTAAGCCAGATTACGTTGGAAAAATAAGTGAAGAAGAAATCATAAATTGGGCTAAGGAAAATATGGCTGCTTACAAATATCCGCGTGAAGTTGAATTCCGTGATAGCTTACCAGCGACGAGTTCTGGGAAAGTATTACGAAGATTGCTAAAAGATCAATAAATAATAACGAATATATAAAATCACGATTCTCGCAATGATGAAAAAGAGATTCTCACACATTTGTAATTAATTAGGTTATGATTAAAGACAAGGATGATAAAGAGGAGGTCGTGATACAGATGCGTGAAGCGATAAAACAAGCACTCTCGCTACGAAATATTGACGTTAATAAAGAAGATTATCCGTATGTAGAATTACAAGTGCACTTAATCCAGCAGCTTGAGGGCAAGTTGGCAAACAGTAAATTAAAGGACATCGTTCCAGTTACTGTTTATCGAGCAGAGGTGGCAAAAGAATGAAAGCGCTTTATTATAAAACAATTTCACAACTTGCGCCTAAACTAGAAAAGCAAGAACTTTCTCCAGTTGAAGTTACGCGTATGATGTTGGAGCGAATCGAAGTAGTAGATGAACAACTAAACTCGTATATTACAGTTATGAAAGAGGTCGCATTAGCTCAAGCAAAACAAGCGGAGCGTGAAATCGCTAAAGGTCATTATCGTGGCCGTTTGCATGGTGTTCCAATCGCACTAAAAGATTTGTTAAATACGAAAGGGATTCGGACAACGGCAGGTTCACAAGTACTTGCAGAACATATCCCAAACGAAGATGCTACCGTTGTTACGAAATTACGTGAAGCCGGCGCCATCTTATTAGGTAAATTAAACATGCACGAATTCGCTTTTGGAGTTACGAACAAAAATGATTACTTCGGTAAAACGAGAAATCCTTGGGATGTTGAGCGAACACCGGGCGGCTCGAGCGGTGGAAGTGGTGCTGCAGTTGCGGCTGGACTCGCATTTGCAGCACTCGGTTCTGATACGGGTGGCTCGATTCGAACTCCTTCCGCTTTGAACGGAATTTACGGTTTAAAACCTACGTTCGGTCGTGTAAGTAAATATGGAGCAATCCCGTTAGCGTGGTCGTTAGATCATATCGGTCCAATGACGCGCAGTGTCGAAGATCTTGCGATCGTACTTCAATCGATTGCAGGATTTGATAAAAATGATCCGACGACAGTCAATCGGATAGTACCTGATTACGAATCATCACTTAACATGAATATTAGCGGACTGAGAGTGGGGGTTCCGACAAATTATTTTTTCGATTTTATTGAAGATGAGGTTGCTTTATCAGTGAAAGTGGCGATTAACCAACTTGAAAAGCTCGGCGCTACGTTAGTAGAAGTGACGATTCCCGAATTAGAACTGTCTGAATACAGTGAACTTGTCACAATTCAATCAGAAGCTGCCGCATATCACTATGACACATTACAAGGTAAAAGTCATTTGTACGGCAATGATGTACGGACAACACTTCAAGCAGGACAACTCGTCACTGCTGTACAATATGTAAAAGCTCAACAAGTAAGACGGCTTCTTCAAGAAGCACTAGTTCGAGTTTTTAAAGAGATCGATGTGATTGCCGCACCTACAGTTTCAATGGTTGCTCCAAAATGGAAAGAAAGCTTTAAAATGATTCAAGGGGAAAGTAAAGCAGTAGCTGCCGAATTCGTTCGCTTTGCCGCACCTGCTAACTTAACAGGTATTCCGTCACTATCTGTTCCAACAGGGTTTTCTTCTGAGCGTTTACCAATCGGGATGCAGTTGATGGGGCGTCCTTTTGAAGAAAGTACATTGCTGGCAATCGCTGCCGCATTTGAAAATGAGGTTCATACTAAAAAACAATACCCTATAATTTAAATATAAAATTCCCACTCCATCCGAGTGGGAAAAATTTCTCTGTTGCCAATTTTATATTGTCTCGGGAGGTTCAATGACTGCACCGAGTAAGAGAATATCCTCATAAATAGCTGGCTTTGCAGCATTAGGCGCCTTATAGTATTCTTCCATTAAACGACAAAGCTCCCTTATGACGATTGGAATTTCATTCGTCGCTAGCATGAAAAGCACCTCCATATTTCTTATCGTTTATTTTATAGGAAAAAATCTCTAAGTGAAAGTGTTTAGACAAAAGTAGTTAAAAAAAGCTAAATTTTGTTAACATTATTTAGGATAATAGGCATATCATTTTTTCTTTTGTGGTTTTTGTCCTACTTTAAAACTTTTATTTTCATTTGTTCGGTTGCCTGTAGTATATTCGTATCAAAAGTTTAACCCTTGTGTCTTATGGTCATATTGCCTAATCTGGACTTTATTTTATCCAGCATATCGCTACTCATTCCTCGCTTCTTGTTAAATTGATCGGTTTGACAGAGGTTAACTTTAATAGCATTTTCAATATCACATGAAATTTTGTAGCGAGTAATTACTTTGTTTGAAGTCGTCCTGTTCCCCTACGTTCATAAAGCTCAATACCTCTTATCGGTAGTATGTCCAGCGTTGGAAAATTTATAAAGAAGTGTTATTTAAGATATCTTATTATTTACGTATGAACATTTGCGTCCAATAATGACTGTTTGGCTCAAATCCAACTCTAATATGTTTGTAAGAGTGATTTAAAATATTTGCTTGATGATCATGCATTGACAACTTGTTGTGGAGTTCTTTGCCCTTTTGCAATGTTTTCTCCTGCAGAGCGGTAAGTGATCCCGTATGCTCTAATCATATCGAAAGGACTACCATATGTAAGGCTCTAATGAGAAAAATAATTTCTTCCGGCTATATCCATTGATTTATGTCTAACGACTTTTGATAGTTCCCAGTCTTCACTTAAAGGCTTCAACCCAGTTTTTAATCTTTCAACGTTCGTTAATTGAATGAGTTCTTGCTCAAAGATTTGAGTCTGTTGATTGGTGGTAAGGATGGTAATTTGATCGTAAGGATAAATCAAAATAGGATTTGTAATCTGCGAATTTGCGTTAATAATTTCAGAAACTCCGTTTTTATAATTTAGAAGCAATTTCCCACACATCGTGTCACCGTAACTGACCGTTTGTATTGTATTTGCAAACGCTGAAACAGGAATAAAAACAATGAATGCGAAAATGAAGCTTACTAGTTTTTTCAATTCTACTTCTCCTCTCGATAGTCTTATGGTGATTAAACCATAGATTACGAGAGAAAATCGAAAAGTAAATGTTGTTAATACTGTTGAAAAATAGTAACGATGGTAATTTTTAACTAAAGAGAGTCGAGTAGATCAGGAGTATCATTTTTAGCTGAATTGACAAGAGTAGATACTTCATATGTTTCCATTTTTTCCGGTGGATAAGGTTTTAACAATGCTTTTAAATCAGCAGGGTGTTGAATCGATGGATCAAGCCAATCGGCTTGTTGTTCTTCTGTTAAAATAACCGGCATTCGTGTATGGATCGGTTGAACGATTTCATTGGCTTCTGTCGTGATAATCGTGCAAGTTGTGATGACTTCATTGCCACTTTTCCAACGATCCCAAAGACCAGCAAATGCAAACGGACGATTATCTTTCATTGTAATGCGATACGGTTGTTTTGTATCGTTTCTTTTTTGCCATTCATAAAAACCATCTGCGATGATCAAGCACCTTCTTTTCAGTAATAAATGTTTAAAACTTGGCTTTTCGTCAACCGTTTCTGCGCGTGCATTAATGAGGTTATAACTATTTTTTTCTGATTTCGCCCATGACGGAATTAATCCCCAGCGCAAGTAGCCAGCGCGTCGGATTTGCTTTTTTTGAATGATCGTGAAAACGGCTTGACTCGGAGCTATGTTATACCGTGGTGTATAAGGGAGTTCATCCATATTTGAGATTTGAAAAATGTCTTGCAATTGTTCACTAGGGGTAAATAAACTAAATCTGCCACACATCGTCATCACCTACCTATTTCTCTCAAGATTTTACTACAGGTATAACAAAAAATGTCAGCCACACGTTTTGTAGTGGCTGACTGATAAGAAGTCCTATTGATTTGATGATGTTGAGCGGTGAAGAGGGGGTAGCACTAACCAGCCCTTTTCTTTGTTTAGACGTAAAGCTTTTAAGCCAAGCTGGGCTTTGCTTACGTGAAATCGACCGAACATGGCTCCAATATCTTCACGTATAGATTGTCCCATCATCGTACTGCATGCAACTAAACTTTTGGCTATGTCCATCGATAACGTCATGCAGATTTCAGGATCGGTTACGCGCGCTCCGGTTGGAATCTCTTCTCGATTTGCTTGCGGGCGTTCAGGAGGAGTCGGCGGTAATCCGACTTCATTGTCTTTTAACAATTCCTCGATTTGTTGAATTTCGTCTTGAGCACTGTTCATTCCTTCTTTCAGTAATTCCTTTAAATCATCATCACCGGCATGATTTAAAAGGGTTTGATAAGCAATGAAGCACCCTTTAGCACTTGTTAAGTAGGTCCAAGCACCAAACACTTCGCCATAATGCATCGGTTCTTCTTTCGGATTTCCACTCATAATTCCCATTCATACATCGCTCCAGTCGATTTCATTTCATCGACTTTATTTTGTGACTGTTTTTCCAAAATATTCGTGGAAAGAAAAAATCCTCAATGTAATATATTCAGCAACGTATATTTTCAGACTTCAATTTTGTTCCAGTTAAGAAAAGTCATTAATCTTTATTAAGTCCAAAAATTCACTAGTTCTAATAAGTTTATCGTCATTATAATTAATACATTTAATTTGAAGTATGTTTCTTTCATCAATTGAAATATGGGTTGTTTGGATTTTAGGTTGGTAATTAGTGAGAAATTTTATTTTATTTTTATTTTTTTCCATTAATATAACATTTCCACCTATAGCCAGATAAAGTCCATATAATTGTGTAAAAGAAAAGGACTATATGATTGCCTTTACGGTACAATGTTTTTAACCACAAAAACATACTAGGAGGCAGATCATATGACCCACCTACATTTTACATTGGAAACAAAAGAATTACAAAACTTAATTGAAAAATCCGTCAAGGATGATCTATCAAAAAATATCCTAATGACTGTTTTTAATCAGCTTATGGAAGAACAACGAACTCAATATATTCAAGCGTCCGAGTATGAGCGTTCTAGTCAACGCAATGGTTACTATGAAAGAGAATGGACGACTCGAATTGGCACATTGAATCTGAGAGTCCCACGAACACGAGA